>SVKZ01000009.1:8421-36301 GCA_015068165.1 Oscillospiraceae bacterium | reverse complement strand
GGTCGTAAAGGCGCATAGCCTCAATGACCTCCAAGCCCTTATTCATTAAGGTGGCGCAGTCCACGGTGATTTTTGCGCCCATTTTCCAGTTGGGGTGGCGCAGGGCATCGGCTTTGGTTACTTTTTGAAGCTGCTCCTGATCCATTCCGTAAAATGGGCCGCCGGAGCAGGTCAGCAGTATCCGCTTGATTTCTTTTTTGCTTCCCACGCCCATCAGGCATTGGAAAATGGCGGAATGCTCCGAATCAACAGGGATAATCTCCGTATTGTATTTTTTGGCTTCTGCCATTACCAGCTCACCGGCACAGACCAGGGTCTCTTTATTGGCAAGACCAATCCGCTTACCTGCCCGGATTGCCTGTAGGGTCGGCTTTAAGCCCACCATACCCACAACAGCGGTAATGACACAATCGGCTTCGGGAATGGTTGCGGCAGCAATCAAGCCCTCCTCGCCCCACATTACCTTTGTAGGCAGATGGGAGATGGCTTTTTTAAGAGAGGCGGCTGCTTCCTCGCTCCCCATTACTGCCAGCCGGGGGCGGTATTTTTCGCACTGCTGGGTCATCCGGGAGACATTGGTTCCGGCAGTGAGTGCCGCCACACAGACGCCTAAATTATCAACAATATCTAAGGTCTGCCGGCCGATAGTGCCGGTAGAACCCAGTATACTTACGCATTTTATCATATTAGCTTACCACGGGAATCAGAAGCAGTAGCGCTTCCGTAAGAGGGGCTACCAGGGTCATGGAATCGAAGCGATCCAAAATACCGCCGTGGCCGGGGATCAGGTTGCCATAGTCCTTAATGCCGGTCTGCCGTTTGATGGCAGAAAAGCTCAAATCACCAAAGACACCAGCCATTGCGCCCAAAATGCCGTAAATCACAGCATAGAAATAATTGACCCGAAGCTGAAAACCGAACTGCATAACGAGGCAGTAGGCGATCATAAACAAAACGGTGGAAAGAACACCGCCCACAACGCCCTCAACCGTCTTATTGGGGCTGACCACCGGGGCTAATTTATGTTTTCCAAAAAACCTACCGGCAAAGTATGCGCCGGTATCGGAGGTAAAGGCCAAAACAAAGGGAATGAAAATCAAATAGATACCCTCTTCCTGGGCGAAAATCCGCACAACCGCAGAAAACAGGAACGGCACGACCAAACCTGCCATAAAGGAGACCGCTACCTCGCCGTAGGGCAGTTTTCCCTTGGAAAGAAGCAATTCCACATATAGTAAGCTGACAAAAATCAGCATACCCACAAGTCCGATGCTGTAAACCATCCCGAAAAAGCCCCAAATGGGTACAAGGAAGGCTATCGCCATCCCATAGACCGTCAATCGGATATTTTTCACAAGGCCTGTGCCCTTTGTCAGCTCATAGGCGGCAATAGCGGCCATCAGGCCGAACAGCACCGCTGTACATACCTTGGGTAACAGCAAAACCACAATTAGTAGCAACGGCAGTAGTACCGCGGCCGCTAAAATTCTTGTAATCATAATCTACACACCTCCAAATCGCCGGTTTCTTCCGTGATACTCGGCAATGGCCTTATCCAAATCCGCAGCTGTAAAATCCGGCCACAGCACATCCATAAACACAAATTCCGAATAGGCGCACTGCCACAAAAGGAAATTGCTGATCCGCATTTCTCCGGAGGGTCGGATGATCAGCTCCGGGTCGGGAATATTTTCGGAATAGAGATAGCTTGCCAGCTTTTCCTCTGTCAGTTCTTCGGCACTGCACTTCCCGGATGCTACATCGGCGGCAAAGGCCTTTGCCGCACGGGTGATTTCGTCCCTGCCACCGTAATTGAAGCAGAAATTGACCTGCAGTGTGGCGAAAACGGCGGTTTTTCCCTCTGCCTCCCGGCATTTTGCCTGCAATGTGGGGCTGAGTCTTGATAAATCGCCAAAGAATTTCAGCCGAACACGGTGCTTTTCCATATCCCGCAGGGCTTCCTCCAGATAGTTTTCCAAGAGTGTCATAATGCCCCCTACCTCTTCCTCGGAACGCTTCCAGTTCTCGGTGGAGAAGGCATAGACCGTCAAATACTGCACGCCAATTTTCCCGCAATGCGCCGCAATACGCCGGAAGGTTTCCGCACCGGCTTTATGGCCTGCGTTACGGGGAAGTCCCCGCTGTTTTGCCCAACGGCCGTTGCCGTCCATAATAATGGCAATGTGCCGGGGTGCGGGCAATGTATTCTTTTGGAAAAGTGCCAAAATCCAACACTCCTTTAGAAAAAACAAGATCCAAGTCGGTGTAGGAAGCCCAAAATGACGCTTTGTTCCTTGAGATTGCCACACCAGTGAAATCGTTCACCGGTTCGCAATGACACCGGCTCTTTTTAGACTTTGACGGGGGTGCTGTTCCCAACACCCCCGTATACTTAGATTGCCATCAGTTCCTTTTCCTTGGCTGCCAGGGCTTCGTCGACCTTCTTAATATACTTGTCCAGCATATCCTGCAGGTCCTTTTCCGCTGTTTTCTGGTCATCCTCGGTAATCTCGGATTTCTTTTTCAGGTTCTTTACATAGTCCATACCGTCCCGGCGGAGGTTACGCATGGCAACCTTGGCATCCTCTGCGTACTTTTTGACCTGCTTGGTCAGCTCCTTACGGCGTTCCTCGGTCAGCTGGGGGAAGTTCAGACGGATCACACGGCCGTCATTCTGGGGGTTAATGCCCAGGTCGGAAATCAGGATCGCCTTTTCAATCTCCCGCAGGAGCTTGGTATCCCAAGGCTGAATCACCAGGGTACGGGCGTCGGGAGAGGAGATGGTAGCCACACCGTTTAAAGGTGTTTCGCTGCCGTAATATTCCACAGTGATCCGGTCCAGTACCTTTGCGTTGGCACGGCCGGCACGGACAGCGCCGAAGTTATCGGCAAGCACATCCAGGGTCTTATCCATCTTTCTTGCGTATTCGCTAAAATCTACTTTCATAATTTATGCCTCCTTAACAGTGGTTCCGATTTTTTCACCGCATACTACGCGGACAATGTTTTCCGGGTCTTTTAATGCAAAGCAAATTAAGGTTGCGTGGTTGTCCATGGCAAGGGTCATTGCGGTGGAGTCGGTGGCCTTGAGATGACGGGCAAGAACCTCATCGTAGGTCAGCTCGTCGAATTTCACCGCTGTGGGGTCAAGGACCGGGTCAGCGGAGTAGATACCGTCCACATTTTTCGCCATCAAAATGGCATCGGCCTCAATTTCCACACCCCGCAGCACAGCGCCGGTATCGGTGGAGAAATAGGGGTTTCCTGTACCGCAGGCGAAGATGACCACTTTGCCCTCATTTAAGTAACGGTCTGCCAGATCCCGGGTGAAATACTCCGTAAATTTAGGCATTTCCACCGCAGACAGAACCCGGGCATCTACCCCCTGCTGAGAAAGAGCGTCTGCTACGGCAATGCTGTTCATTGCGGTTGCCAGCATACCCATGGAGTCTGCGTGGGAACGCTGCATTTTATCTGCCCCGTCCTTCACGCCCCGCCAGTAGTTGCCGCCGCCGACCACAAGGCCGACCTGCACGCCTAAATCCACACATTTTTTAATCACACCGCACACGGTGTGCAGAATTTCAAAGTCAATTCCCCGGCGCATATCGCCGGCCAGGGCCTCGCCGCTGATCTTCAGGAGAATTCTTTTGTATTTGATTTGGGACAAGGTGATCTCCTCCTCTCATTACTCCCAATATTGTATAATAAGAACGGAGAAATGACAACTAAAATTTTTGTAAAAAGGCAAAATGTTTTCATTTTTTTGCCTGCGAAAAGATTTTGGAAGAAAATACCGGATTCCCAGTTGCAAAACAGGCAGATATGGTTTATAATAAATTGTGATTTTTTACAAAAGAGAGGTAAAAATAATGGCTGAAATGACCGAAAGCAAAAATTTCATTCACGCCTTTATTGAAGAAGATATTGCCCCGGGCGGCCGCTATGCCGGCCAAACCGTTCACACCCGTTTTCCCCCTGAGCCTAACGGGTATCTCCACATCGGCCACTGCAAGGCGCTGATTATTGATTTTGGCACAGCGGAAAAGTTCGGCGGTATGTGCAACCTGCGTATGGACGACACCAATCCCACCAAGGAAGATGTGGAATTTGTGGAAGCCATCAAGGAGGACATTCACTGGCTGGGCTTTGACTGGGGCGACCGGTTCTACTACGGTTCTGACTATTTTGAGAAGGACTACGAATATGCCGTAGAGCTGATCAAAAAGGGGCTTGCCTATGTGTGTGAGCTGACTCCCGATCAGGCAAAGGAAATGCGCGGCGACCTGAATACCCCTGCGGTTTCTCCTTTCCGGGATCGGCCTATCGAGGAGAGTCTTGACCTGTTTGCCCGGATGCGTGCAGGCGAATTTGAAGACAACAAGTATACCCTGCGGGCGAAAATTGACCTTGCCTCCGGCAACTTCAATATGCGCGACCCGGTGATCTACCGCATCCGCCATATGCACCATCACCGCCAGGGCGACAAGTGGTGCATTTACCCCATGTACGACTTTGCCCATCCCATTCAGGACGCTTTGGAGGGCATTACCCACTCCCTGTGTTCTTTGGAGTTTGAAAACCACAGACCCCTTTACAACTGGGTTGTGGAAAATGTCTCCGTGCCCCACCATCCCCGGCAGATTGAGTTTGCAAGACTGGGTATTGACCACACGGTACTTTCCAAGCGGAAGCTCCGTGCGCTGGTGGAAAACGGCTATGTTTCCGGCTGGGATGATCCTCGGATGCCCACCCTTTGCGGTCTCCGCCGCCGTGGCTATACGCCTGCCGCCATTCGCAATTTCTGCGACCGGGTGGGCGTTGCCAAGAGCCCCAACACCATTGAGTATGCCTTCCTGGAGTACTGCCTCCGGGAGGATCTGAACGAGACGGCCCAGCGTGTTATGGCGGTTCTGAAGCCTGTGAAGCTGACCATCACCAACTATCCTGAAGGACAGAGCGAGACCTTTGAGGTGGAGAACAACCCCAACGATCCCGAAGCCGGAACACGGACCATCACTTTCTCCCGGAATCTGTGGATTGAAGCGGATGATTTTCTCTCCGAGCCTGTTCCCAAGTATAAGCGCCTCTTCCCCGGCGGTCCGGAATGCCGGTTAAAGGGCGCGTATGTGATTTCCTGCACCGGCTGTGTTACCGATGAAAACGGCAACATTACCGAGGTGCTTGCCACCTACGACCCCGACTCCAAGGGCGGCGACCCCGCTGACGGTCGGAAGATCAAGGGCGCAACTATCCACTGGGTGGATGCCGAGACTTGTCTGGATGCCGAGGTACGCCAGTACAGCAATCTCTTTGACGATCCCGATCCCGATGCGGCAGGAAAGGATTTCTTAGCTTGCCTGAATCCCAACTCCCTGGAGATTCTCACCGGCTGTAAGGTCGAGCAGAGCCTGAAAGATGCCAAAGCACCGGCATCTTACCAATTTATGCGGCTTGGCTATTTCTGCCCGGACAGCAAGGACTGCACCTCCGACCATTTGGTATTTAACCGCAGCGTCAGCCTGAAGGACAGCTTCAAGCCCGGTAAATAATACGTCAAAAAGCCACCCGACCCGGGTGGCTTTTTTAATGCTGAATGCAGAATTATCGTGTCCGCAAGTCGGAAATATCTATTTAACCTCATCCACCGCAAGCGGTCCCCCTTCCCCAAAGGGGAAGGTCAGACCCTCCCCTTTGGGGAAGGGTGGCAAAAATCTTCTGATTTTTGACGGGTGAGGTTTTCAATTCTCAATTTCTGCTTCTTCCGGGGTTTCTTCCTCTTGCCGTCTGCGGCGGCGGGAAGCTAAGATGGTGGTAAGGCTCACGGAGGAAACACACAAAAGCACCACCGCCGCAGGAAGATCAAAGGGCTCTTCCGGGGCTCGGGGCTCTGCAGGCGGTTCGGTAGATGGCTCGGTTACAGGGGGCTTATTGGCTTCTGTCAGACGGGCATAGTAATCGTCCAGCACATTTCGCAAAGAACCCATAGAGGACGCCTTGTAATCGTCGGGTGCGCCGGTAGGTGCAACTCGGTAATCATAGGTTTCGGAATAAGCCATCGCGATATCCAATAGGAACTGTTCGCTATACCGGGGTGCGGCAATCTCCAGACCGATGCCCGGGCCACCGGAATGATGACCGATGGGAACGGTGATTTCCGGGAGCTTGGCACAGGAGGAAAGGGTGCGGCAGTTATTGATAAACACCTGCTGTTTGTCATCGAAAATGTTCCAAAATACGCCGTTTTCATCCCTGCCTGTTTTTAAGGGTGTGCTGAGATAGGTGGGATAAATCAGGGCAGAGACATCGTACTTTTCCAAAACAGATAAGTAGGCATCGTATATTTTTTCCATACCGGCTTGGTTGGTGGCTTTTCCTGCCAAGGAATAGATATTGGGGAAGGAAATTTCCACCACCTCAGCGCCCAAGGCTTTCAGCTCCCCAACTGCCCGATGAAAGGCTGCCATTACCTCGTTGTCAATATTTTCTTCGGTACGGTAGCTATCCAAAGTTGTGGCATAGGTCAGTTCCTTGACAATGCCCAGCCGCAGACCCTTAAATATCTCTTTATTGCGGTTTTCTAAGTAGTTATACTGACCGCCGGTGAGCACATCCATCATAAGGGCAAGGTCGGAAGCTGTCCGGGTGATGGCACCTACCGTATCTCTCAGGCCGTTTAATTTGATAACGCCGTCCCGGGAGATTAAGTCAAAAGTGGAACGCAGGGCAAAACACCCTGCCAGCGCCGCCGGGCGAGTATATGGGATTATAGGCGTTTTTTACCTCCCCTGCCGCGTCGCTTTTAGACCAGTAGGCACTGCGGGCGTCCTTACTCATATTGGCCTTTGCCAAAATCACTGCGCCGGCATCAATGAGCTTCTGCACCGATTCGGCATTGTCCTTTGCGATTTGGCTATTTTGCTTTTTGTGGCCGTTGGTGGTGTGGACACCGGCAACGTCGATATTATCTTTCACCACAATGGGAATGCCGTGCAGGGGGCCGATTTTCTTGCCCTCTGCCCGTTCCTGATCGCGGGCATCTGCTTGCTGCAGGGCATCGGCGCAGATGGTAATAAAGCAGTTATAGGGCTGATCGTAGGCTTCTATCCGGTCTAAGTAATACTGGGTGATCTCCCGGCTTGTAACAATACCCGCATCCAGCGCCTCCCGAAGGGTAGAAATATCTGCTTCAAAAAGTCCGGAGAGGACTGCTTCTTTATTTACCTCTACATCTATACTCTCTGCCGTTACCGTTACAGGGAACAGGGATATAAAAAGGCACACAATAAGTGCCAGTACAGCTATTCTTTTTTTCATTTTGCTCACGCTCTCTTTCTATGAGGCATTATACACCAGTTGCCTGACGGTTGCAACGGATAATTATGGCTTTGGAGCAAAAAAGTATCCCTTGTGCGGAAAGCCGGTTTGTGCTATACTGGAAAAAACAGGAAAAGGAGTAGCGTCTATGCAATACCGTAAATTTGGCAATACCGGCGTACAAATTTCCGCCTTGGGCTTTGGCTGTATGCGCCTGCCGGAATATGAGGACAAGGACGGCAACTGGCAGGTAGATCAGGAAAAGACCAATCAAATGCTGATGCGGGCTTACGAGCTTGGTGTCAACTATTTTGATACCGCCTATTACTACTGCCACGAAAACAGCGAAATCGCCATTGGCAAGGCCCTTTCCCCTATCCGGGATAAGGTGTATATTTCCACCAAATGCCCGATGGCCGATGTTCACAGCGCTGACGACTATGAGGCGATGCTGGATAAAAGCCTTGCAAAGCTGGGCACCTCCTATGTGGATTTTTATCACTTTTGGGCAATCAACCGGAAGGTCTTTGACGAAGTGATTGTACCCCTTGGCCTTTTGGAAAGGGCGCAGGAGCTGAAAAAGAAGGGCAAAATCCGCCACATTTCCTTCTCCTTCCACGATACCCCCGAAGCCCTCAAGCACATCATTGACAACGGTGTGGGCCTGGAAAGCGTTCTGCTACAGTACAATCTTTTGGACCGGGCCAACGAGGAAATGATTCACTATGCCGCCCAAAAGGGCTTAGGCGTTGCAGTGATGGGCCCGGTAGGCGGCGGACGGCTGGCTGCACCCACGGAGCTGTCGGAAAAATTAGGCAGCGGAAAAATTCCTACCTATGAGCTGGCCCTGCGGTTTGTTTTGGGGAACAAACATGTATGCTGTGCCCTGTCGGGTATGCAAAATACCGCTATGGTGGAGCAAAATGCCGCCGTGGGTGCCTTGGAAGTGCCTATGACCCGGGAGCAGTGGGAAAATGCCGGTCAGGCTTTGGAAAACCTGAAAAAGTTTTCCGAGCTGTACTGCACCGGCTGTGGCTACTGCCAGCCCTGTCCGCAGGGAATTAAAATTCCCCGGATTTTTCAGGCCTATACTTACCACAATGTCTATGGTCTGCACGACTTGGCAAAAAATACCTATTGGGGCTATGTAAACAACGAAAAAGAACCCGGCGCCACATCTGCAGATTGCATAAACTGCGGTATGTGTGAGGAAAAATGTCCCCAACACCTGAAAATCCGGGAACTGCTGAAAATGGCAGAAGAGAAGCTTTCTGCCCTGTAAGCATCAAAGTATCTAAAAAATTGCCGTCCGATTGGACCAATGTCATTCTGTTAAGCCTTATTGTCATTCCGAGCCAGTGCACACACTGGCGTGGGAATCTCAAACCGCAAATTTGGTTCTTGAGATTGCCACACCAGCGACTGCAGTCGCTGGTTCGCAATGACAATAACGAAATGACATTGCCGGTCGAACGGCTTTTCTTATTTTTTAATTCTTATTTCTTAATCTGGGCTTGCAGGTGCATCGAAAGGACAGCCAAAGAGGTGGCCATATTTTCGTTTTGCACCAGGATATTCGCGGGCACTTCCAAATGGACAGGGGCAAAATTCCAAACCGCCTTAATGCCGCAGGCAATCAGACATTCGCAGGCCTGCTGGGCGGCATCGGAAGGAACCGTTATAATCCCCATCAGTACATTGTGGGTCTTGCAAAAATCCTCTAAAGCGGAAACGGGCAAAATTGGCTTTCCGTCTACTCTATCGGCAGTCGGCGCAATATCAAAGGCCGCCAAAATGTTCAGTCCGTAAGCCTCAAAGCCGCTGTAGCCCAAAAGGGCCTGACCCAGCTTGCCTGCGCCGATCAAAATGGCATCGGTGGTGTTATCGTAGCCCAAAAAACGGCTGATATCCTCCATAAGAGAAACGCGTTCATAGCCAATTTTCGGTCGCCCCCCGTCGGAAACCGCGGCAAGGTCTTTCCGGACCTGAACCTCACCCATATTCAGTGCGGCGGCGATGGCTGTAGCGGAGATAAATTGCACATCCAAGCCTTTCAAATACGCCAAGTATCCGGGCAGTCGCTTCAGCACAGCTTTGGAAATTTCTTTTCTCTCCATTGATATTAGACCCCTTTCGATACGGAATTTTATCGATAAATTTCTGTATCGATTATACCACAGTGGTTTTCTTTTAGCAAGCACTAATACTGGTTTGGCGAAGAATCTCTTTCCGTAAACGGCTCATTATCCGTTTTTCAAGGCGAGAAATGTAAGACTGGGAGATTCCTAACTTAATAGCTACCTCTTTCTGTGTCAGCTCCTGTTTGCCCTGTAACCCAAACCGGAGGGTAACAATTTCCTTTTCCCGAGCCGGCAACTCCCCCACTGCCCGACGTAAAAGCACCAAATCCACCGCATCCTCCATAGGCCGCAGGATCATATCCTCCTCCGTACCCAGCACATCGGACAATAGAAGCTCGTTACCGTCATAATCCATATTGATAGGCTCATCTAAGGAGATTTCCGTTTTTTGCACGGAGATTTTTCGGATGTGCATAAGTATCTCATTTTCAATACACCGGGAGGCATAGGTCGCCAGGCGGATATTTTTATCCCGACGGTATGTACCCACGGCCTTGATAAGCCCAATGGTGCCAATAGAGATCAGGTCCTCTAAATTGACCCCGGTATTTTCAAAACGGCGGGCAATAAATACCACAAGCCGGAGGTTATGCTCCACCAGCAGATTCCTTGCGCCCTCATTCCCTTGCTCCAGACTTTCCAGTGCCTCCTGCTCTTCGCTGCCCTTTAGCGGCGGCGGCAGGATGTTTGCTCCGCTGATATAATAGACTGCGGAAGGCTGAATAAAACCGATTTTTACCAAAAATGCAATGAGTTTTTCCATTATATGCTCCCTCCTGTAAGCGCCTGATATTCCCCATTTCCTCCCAAGCCCTCCGGGGCGAATGCCACAGTGCATTTGCCTGCCCAAGAGCCAATTTTCACATTTTTCAGCCGGAGTGCCAGTAATAATCCCCCCTGTTTCCCCACCGCCCGGTATGGCACAAGGCATAGACCAGGAAGCGCAGAAATGGCAGATGCCGGGTCGTGGAGTTGCTCCCGGGTCAGTCCTGTTAGGCTTTGTGCCGCCTCCGGTCCGATCACCAGCACCGACTGCCCGGTAAGGGGATCGCGGAGAGAGTTACCCGTGTCCCGAAGGGCGGTAAGGGAAATACGGTTTTCTCCGTAAGTCAGTTCCACAGGCAAAAACTGCTTTCCTGCCTTTCCCCGAAAGCCAAAAACACACAGCGCCCCCACGCCCCCGGCTGCGGCAATCAATGTCAGGGCATTTCCCCCCTCAAGCCCCAGTGCCACTCCACCCAGGGCCATGGAGAGCAGATAAAACAACACGCACCGACGTACTGCGCTTTTCCGAAAACCGAACGCAATACCTCCCATAAGTCCCAGGCTCACCGTACGCCACAGAGTGTTTCCCAAAAAGGAAAAGCCGGGTATGAAACACGCCCCGCTGTATACCGCACCCAAGGTGGCCGCAAGAGCCGCCCGGCGCGGAGATGGCGGATAACCTGACAGCCGGTTTGTACCCAAAAGGAGAAAGAAATCTACAAAAAAGTTTAGAATTAGTAGGATATCCAGGTAAACTACCACTTTTTCTCCCCCTTTCGGTTGAGAGTATTATAGCCGGACAGGCACAAAATTTCCGTCGGTTAAAAGCCCCGGTTTCCTCCCTTCATCCGCCCCTACCCCTGTGTATTCCCAACCTTTTGCCCCCATACAAAAAAATGCGGCAGCTGATACAGTCAGCTGCCGCTATTTTCTGTCGAGAGAATTTTTGGGATATTTTTTTGCCTTGAAAACCCTCCCCTTTGGGGAGGGTGGATTTTGCGAGGAACGAGCAAAATACGGGTGAGGTTTTTACCTCATCCGACTTTGCTTCGCTCAGCCACCTTCCCCAAAGGGGAAGGTTTGAACGAGTTGTGCAATAGGCGCCGCCCCTACAATTTCTAAAGAGATGTGGTGGTGTCTGTTGATAGAATTTCCCGGATGTTTTTTTCCGCTTTGAAGCGGGGGGTCATCAGTTCGTGTCCGCAACCTAAGCACCGCAATCTAAAATCCGCGCCGGTACGCAAAACAAGCCACTTTTTCTCCCCACAGGGGTGGGGTTTTTTCATCACAAGGATGTCTCCAACCTTTACATTCATTTTTTGCCCCCCTTAACGGTTTCCCAGTACTGCCGGGAGGCCTGCTCCATTTTGTTGTTGCCCCAGTGATAGTAGGTTGTGCCCACCAGCTCGTCGGGCAGATATTGCTGGGCTACCCAGCTTCCGGGGTAGGCGTGGGGGTATTTGTAGCCCTGTTCCCGTTCCTGGGTGTAGGTGTCTGCGTGGACATTTTGCAAATGCCGGGGGAAATCTCCACCCTTGCCCTTGCGAATGTCCGAAAGCGCCTCGTCCAACGCAATATGCCCTGTGTTGGACTTGGGAGAGGTTGCCATCAGCACAGCCGCATCCCCCAAGGGAATCCGGGCTTCGGGCATACCCAGCATCAGCGCCGCATCCACGCAGGCTTTGACAATGGGGATAATCATCGGATAGGCAAGCCCCACATCCTCGCAGGCAACCACCATAAGTCTGCGGCAGGCCGCTTGCATCTGCCCCGCTTCCAAAAGCCGGGCAAGGTAGTGGACAGCCGCATCCGGGTCAGAGCCACGGATGGATTTTTGCAAGGCGGAGAGAAGGTCATAGTAGTTATCCCCCTCCCGGTCGGCCCGCAGGGCGCTTTTCTGGGTAACCAGCTTGGCATCCTCTAAAGTAAGGGGCAAAACCCCATCCTTCGGCTGGGATGCGGAAAACAGCACCTCCACGGCGTTTAATGCTTTACGGATGTCGCCGCCACAAGCCCCGGCAATATATTCCAGCGCACCGGGCTCGGCCTTGGCCTGTACCCCGTTTCGTTCCTCTAAGAAGCGGATTGCCCGGTCAATGGCTTGCTTTGCCGCCGCCGCGTCGATCTGCTTAAATTCAAAGACCGTGCTTCGGCTGAGTATGGCGTTGAATACATAGAAATAGGGGTTTTCCGTGGTGGAGGCAATCAGGGTGATTTTTCCGTTTTCAATATGTTCCAGTAAGGATTGCTGCTGCTTTTTATTGAAGGATTGAATCTCGTCTAAGTACAACAGCACCCCGTTGGGCGCCATAAAGGTGTCCAACTGCGCCACAATGTTTTTAATATCCGCAGTGGAAGCGGTAGTGGCATTGAGGGTATAAAGGGTACGGTTGGTCTGCTTGGCAATTATATTTGCCACAGTGGTCTTTCCCGTGCCGCTGGGGCCGTAGAAAATCATATTGGGGATATTCCCCTGTTCCACCAAACGGCGGAGGATTGCGCCCTCGCCCAAAATATGGGACTGTCCGTAGACCTCATCCAAGGTCTGAGGGCGCAAAATATCTGCAAGGGGCTGATACATATGGCCCCCTCCTTCCTTACATAAAGGTTGCTACATCCGGCACGGCAGGCTCTGCCGGGGTAATGGAAATTGCACTCAGCACCGGGCCCATTGTGTCGCCAAACAGGGTGTGTACCTCGGCAGATACGGTGGCTTCCACCCATATCCAGCGCCGGGGCTCCAACTTGTCCGCATCCGGAAATTTACAGGGCACGCCGCAGAATGCAATATCGTCCTCACAGCAGGTCATCACAAACCGGCCGGGGGCGAACATTCCCTCCTTGAAACGGCGGAGCTTTGCTACTTGGGCCTTAAAACGGACGGTTTTCCCGTGGTATTTTTCCGGCTCTTCGGAGGCATCCCGATACCACAGAGCATAGTCCCGGTCCTCGATCTCAATAACCGGGGCATTGATGTTA
Source organism: Oscillospiraceae bacterium (assembly GCA_015068165.1). Taxonomy (GTDB): domain Bacteria; phylum Bacillota; class Clostridia; order Oscillospirales; family Oscillospiraceae; genus Faecousia. Next base: position 23,099 of record SVKZ01000009.1, on the reverse strand, counting down.
AAGGGTAGCGGATCTTCGATTTCGTCAAACTCTGTAGAGCCGTCGGTGTAGTCATAAAGGATGTCCACACCCCGGGAGGCCGCCCTTACAATTTTATGGTAGGGCATCACATCTGCACCGGGGGCAAGGCGGTTGAAAACCACCATTTGTGCACCCATCAGCTTGTCCATCATTAAGTTCCGCATATTGGCGTTGTAGCTTATAAAGGTGGTGCTGTCGGCAAACATAACCTCCTGTGCCACCTGCCAATTTTCAGGGAGCTTGGTGTAGAAGGTGGATACCAACTGCATACCGTTCAGCTCCGCAACCACCCGTTCTGCCTTGTGCTTTTTCTGCAAAGAGAGCAGTTCTTCCGGGGTAACAGTGCTTTGGTCGATTACCTCAAAATACACATTTTGATAGGGATAGGTGGACAGGTCATATTCCTCGTCCCCCTCCTCGCAAATCAGAAGTAATGTGCGCTCCCCGGCGTTAAAACGGGGGTCTTCCAAGGTCTCCTGAATGAATTTGGTCTTGCCGGAGTCCAAAAAGCCGGTAAATACATATACGGGAATGGGTTGCATAGTTACACTCCAAACAAAGTCTTGATCTTATCTTCGTCGATCTTTGCGCCGATGACGCAGAGCTTTCCGGTAACGGAAGAAGCGCCGGTGCGGATATTGTGCTCCCCGGGCACATAGTCAAAGTGGAGCCAAGTGCCGTCCTGGGCAGAAACGATGCCCTTTGCCCGAAGGACAGTGCCGCAAAGCTCTGCATCAAAGGCTGACAGCACAATATGAAGCTCGTCCCGGGTAAATTTTTTGGCAGTTTCAACGCCCCAGGAGGTAAATGCCTCATCGGCGTGATGGTGGTGATCGTGATGGTCGTGATCGTGATGATGGCCGCAACCGCAATCGTGGTCGTGATGGTCGTGGTCGTGGTCGTGATGATGGCCACAGCAGTGGTGCTCCTCGCCCTCTTCGTGGTGGTGATGATGGCCACAGCAGTGGTGCTCCTCGCCCTCTTCGTGGTGGTGATGGTGGCCACAGCAGTGGTGTTCTTCACCCTCTTCGTGGTGATGATCGCCACAGCAGTGGTGTTCTTCACCCTCTTCGTGGTGGTGATGGTGGCCACAGCAGTGGTGTTCCTCTTCCCCGTGGTGATGGTGGCCGCAGCAATGATGCTCTTCTTCCATCTGGGCAAGGAAGCCGGCAACGGTGTCAGCTCCTGCCATTGCATCTGCGATCTGGGGGCCGGTCAGCTCTTCCCAGGGGGTAGTAATGACGGTACAATGGGGATTTACCTGGCGAATCAGCTCTACCGCTTTGAGAAGCTTGTCCTGGGCGATGCCCGCAGTACGGGAGAGGATCACAGCCGTAGCAGATTGGATCTGGTTATTGTAAAACTCACCGAAGTTACGCATATAGCTCTTTACCTTGGTGGCATCGGCAACGGTAGCCTTGAACGCCACCTCTGCTCCCTCCACCTTTTCCACAGCGGCAATCACATCGGACAGCTTGCCAACACCCGAGGGTTCAATGATAATACGGTCGGGGGCGTAGTCGGCAAGCACCTGGGAAAGGGCCTTGCCAAAATCGCCAACCAAGCTACAGCAAATACAGCCGGAATTCATCTCCCGGATTTCCACACCGGCCTCCTGCAAAAAGCCGCCGTCAATGCCGATTTCACCAAATTCGTTCTCGATCAGCACGATTTTCTGCCCTGCGTAATATTCCTTCAGCATTTTGGCAATGAGCGTTGTCTTACCTGCCCCTAAAAAGCCGGAATAAATATCAATTTTTGTCATAAAGACACACCTTCCCTTATATTTTCGTACTTTTCATTATACCACTTTCTGCACAGAAAGACAACTAAAAATTTCGACGGATTTCCCTTGAATGTGTGTGCCTTTTGCATTTATCATAAGCTTCGGCGGATATTCCTCCCCGGATGCGACAAACCGCCAAAAAAGGGACTTACTACGAAATAGTAGTAAGTCCTTTTTGCGTCAAAGATGCTTTGGATTCTTCCCCTGCCGGGGGCGGTACTTTCTTGCTCCGCCAAGAAAATACCCAAAGAATGCGGCATAGGGGAGAGGCTTTGGTGGGGTAAGTATCTGAAGATTGTACCAGGAGATTGCCACGGGCGCAAGCGCCCTCGCAATGACATCCTAAGTTTTTCAGTTAATCGGAATAATCAGCATTGTGTTTTCGGTGGGTTCGGTTGTTAAGTTGTTGGCATTTTGGATGGCAGTAACGGTGGTGCCACAGCTTTTTGCCACTTCCCATAAGCCTTCCTCCCCCATTCGCCGGAGAATCAGGCTGGGGCGGTTAGGGTCTTTTTCTGCCTTTTCACCCAGCTCTATCCCGGAAACAACTTCTTTCTCCCAATTCGTACCGGTCATTTCTTTCAGATAGAGGGTTCCGCTGACCTCGGTTTTCCCACCTACAGGGACGGCCCTTAGCTCCCCGGCTTCTGCATAGATGCCCGGACGGACATTTTCCCCGGCAGGGATAGGGATCTGTTCCTCCCAGCGGCAACTTTCGCCCCGTATCTTCCCCTCGGAATCGGTATAGAGCACCTGACTCCAAAGCGGAAGCAGGTAGGTATTTTCCCCTCTGTCCAGCCAGCCGGGAGACGCCTGCATGGTCGCTTCCAGCACATTTAGGCCGTCGCTGTCAATGGCGCAGGTAACGGTTTGATTGCTGTTATCCATTTGCAGGACGGCAGGGATCAGGATTTTTTCTGTTTGCGGCTTCAGCTCCCGGTCTGTGCTATAGGCGTCTTCGGGAAGGGTCAGCATTTCCCGGTCGCAAATCACATACTGGCAGGAAAGGCCGCATTTTAAGAGGTGCTTACCCTCCTCTGTGCGCTCTGTTTCCAATGCGGTTACCACCGGCAGGAGGAAGCCCTCTGCTTCCTGCTCGTAAGCTTCTTCCAGCTCTGCAAACTGGGAGAAAGGCAGTTCTTCATCGAAGGTATGGAGTTTTCCGTTGGTAAGGCCCAGCAAATGTACCTTGCAGACACCCCGGTAGACCAGTTTATCTCCCATGACCCGTTGCTCGGTGATTCGGGGCATTACCTCACAGCGGAAAAGCTCCTCCATATCCGGTGGGGACAGCGGCTCCTCCAGAGAAAAGGTCTGCTCACCGGCCTCCCGGCATAGGGTTATGGGATATGTATTTTCCAGAAGCTGTACATCCTCGGGAAGCTCCCCGGCTTGGGGAATTTCCAGCCGTTCCTTGACCCACGCCTTGCCGCAAATTGCCACATCTGCCCGCACCATCAGTTTTCTGGCATTGACTACCCGGGCATCCACTCCCTGGAGCGCTCCCCAGGCGCAGATCTGTCCGTCCCGGCCCGGGTCGGGAAATTCCCACTTAAACTGCAGGGGCAACCAGGTGTCCACGCAGTGCATCTGCCCCATTTCATCGGCGTACAGCACATGGGCCATCACGCCACCGGAGACGGTCATTCCGCCGCCCCGCCATTCCTTACCCCGGAGCAATATCTGTCCCCATGCAGAGATCACACAGGCGGCATCGGGCATATTTTCCGGCAAACGCACCTCTCCCGTTTCCTCCCGACGGATGGTCTCATCGGCAAGGCAACGGAGGCAGGAAAGACTTATTTTTTCAAATTGCAATTCCAATTTCAAATCACTCCTTATCCATTTTTCTACTCATAGAATATTCATATGCGGACAAGGATATGCCATTATTTTTTGCTCAGGCCGCAGATGCCGGCCAGAATCAGGCCAACGCCCAAACACCAGCACAAAAAGCCCCCCTCCAGCCCAAGACCTACCAGTAAGCCCAAGCCGAAGGACATTAAACAAAAGCCAAGTAACTGATTTTGTCGGCACATAAAAAACACCCCCCGCAAAAGAATATGCAAGGGACGAATGGGGTATGAATGGAGAGTTGAGAGTTGAGAATTGTTAATTCTGGACGTCATTGCGAAGGCATTTATGCCCGTGGCAATCTCCCGGTATGATTTCAATATGCAAAATGCACCTAAAAACATATACGGATGGTGATCATATATTCAGGAGAAGAATCTACACGCCAACGGTCTGCTGCGCACAATTACAGTGCCAAGATCCTTCGGCGCAGCTTCGCCTTGCTCCGTATGACAAGGTTGGGAGGCTTTGGTACGGTGGATATTCTCAACTATCAACTATCAATTCTCAACTAACATTTTCAGCAGCTTCCCGGCGATGGGAAGGCAGGTTTTTTCGCCGTAGCCACCCTCTTCCACGCAGATGAGAAAGGCAAGGGGGTATTTCCCATCTAAAACAAAGCCGCAGAGCATTGCGTTGGGCTTTTCGCCCCCTACCTCTGCCGTTCCTGTCTTAGCACCGACCGTAAGATGCGCAAAATGAGAATCGCCGTATTTGTCCCGGACATTGCTTCTGAGATAGCTTTGGAGCTTTTCTGCCGTTTCCTGAGACAATATCCGTTCCCCGGATGGACGACCCGGAGAATATAGGGTTTCTCCACCCTCCTCTACCCGGCCGATCACATAGGGATTTACCCGAACGCCCCCATTTGCCACCGCGCCCACAAAAGAGAGAAAGCTGCAGGGATTGATGCGCGTAGTAAACTGTCCTGCGCCGCTCCAGGCTAAGTCCACGGAAGCGGCCTTTTCATAATAACCCGGTGGGGTGGCAATGCCGTCAAACAAAACCTCTTTTGTGATGCCAAACTTTTCGCAGTAGAAAGACAGTTTTTCCCCACCCAAATCCAGGGCCATTTTTCCAAAAGCGCAGTTGCAGGAATTGCGAAAAGCTTCCCCTACGGTCTGTCTGCCGTGGGGCGCGGCGCAGGTAACCCGGTTTTTTCCAAAGGACAGCGACCCGGTGCAAACATAGGCGCTGTTTTCGGCCACAACCCCCTCTTCCAGCGCCGCCCCCAGGGTTACCAGCTTAAAAATCGAGCCGGGGGTGTAGAGCCCCTGGGTGAAGCGGTTAAAAAACATACTCTCCACCGTTTCTCCCATATTTTCCGGGTCAAAGGTTGGATTACTCACTGCGCAGAGGAGCTCCCCTGTTTGATAGTTCAAAACAGCCACCGTTCCCCGGGATTCTCCCAATGCGGAGAGGGCGGCTTTTTGCAACTCTGCGTGTAAGGTCAGCCGGATTTTGGGGCAGAAGCCGCCATAGGAATAAAGTCCGTTTACAAGGTCAAACTGCCTTTTATAATCCACTGCCGGGATGCGGATATTACCCTGCCGGTCCCCTATCCAGTGTACCGTCGCCCGACGCAGGAGGGCATCCTCGGTGCCGGTGAGTATAACCCCCGAACGGTCTGTAACAGTAGCGCTTCCGGAAATATGGGGTGTGCCGGGAAACGATGCCCAAGATGCCGCGTAATTTACATACTCCCACAGGAAAAAGCCAAAGCCGGTCAGCAACAAAAAGCTGAGTATCCACAAAATTTTTGCCCGGTTTTTCAAGTTTCTCCCCCCTGTATCAGCGCAAGGAGTCCCCAAGCGCAAAGCATAGATGTGCCGCCGTTGGATAAAAAAGGAAAGGTTACCCCGGTCAGGGGTAAAATGTCCACCGTTCCCAAGGCATTCAGGGCTGTCTGGAACAGCAAAACCGCGGCAGCGGCTACCGCATATACGGTATTTTTCTGCGCCGCCCGCAAACTAACCGCTAAAATGCAGAAGAGAAGTATCCCTACAGTCATTAAGCCCCATTCCTCCCCTACGGTAGCAATGACCATATCCGAATCGGCGGCGAAGAGGTTTTGCATCCAGCCCTTTCCCGCCCCCAAGCCCAAAAGACCGCCGGAGGCAATGCACATCAACGCCCGGGTCTGCTGATAGCCCCCGGAAAGGGGTGCTTCCCAAATATGCCGCCAGGTATCAAACCGGGAAAAGGCGTGGGGTGCAAAACGAAGGATTCCCACACCTGCAAGGGCAACGCCCGCCACACCGAAGAGCAACGCCCCAAACCCGAAACGGAGAAAGGCAATCACCAGGAAGGCGAAAGAGAAAATCAGCGCCGTGCCGAAATCGTTCATCAGCCCCAAAATCAGACATACCGTCACCGCATAGAGAAAAAAGGGAACGATGCTCTCTTTTTCCTTTTGAGGAGTGCCTGCGAAGAGGAAGCAGATTTTTGTAAGCTCCGCCGGCTGAAAAGATACCCCGCCCACATAAAGCCAGCATTTTGCGCCGTAATAGGTTTCCCCGAAAAACAGCGTAACAAGAAGCAGTAGCCCTCCGGTTACTGCCGCCACCGGCCGGAAAATCCGGATGCGCTTCCCATCGCTGAGAATCCAGCCCAAAAACAAAAAGAAAAGAACGCCCAGAAGCAAAGACGCGAGCTGTTTCCCCCACTCCTCCGGGCATACGGAAAGGATGGCGCACATCCCAAAGGTGGAAAGGAAAAAGCATAGTATCTCTGTTTCAAAGGCGTTTTTGTTTGTCAGTTTATAATTTAGGAGCAACAACCACTGGCAAGCGGCAATGCCTGCAAAGCCAAGAGGCAGATTCCCCGGGTCTTTTAGATAATAGCTAAGAGTAAGCAGCGCTTGCAGTAGGGTCAGCAGCAGCAATTTGGTGGCCGTTTTACCCTTCCGGGCGGCGCACCGGGCAAAAAGCCAAATGGATAAGCCCGGCACGGCATACCGCAATATGGCAGTCAGGACATCGGAATATACGGATGGAATCATAGCACCTCCGTGGCAGAATTGAGAGTTGAGAATTGAGAGTTGAGAGTTGAGAATTAATAGAAAGCTTACACTATCAACTATCAATTAAACATTCCCCAGTTCCCGCAGAAGAGAAATCTCATTTGCATAGCCGGGAAGCTCGTTGGGGGTCTCCAATATCATAGGTTTCCCAGAAAGGACCGGGTGGCATACCACATTTTGGAAAGTTTCCACACCCAAAGAGCCGGAACCGATACATTCGTGCCGGTCTTTATGGCTGGAGAAGGGGTTTTTGGAGTCGTTAATGTGGAGGGCTTTCAGCCGGTCAAGACCCACAATCCGGTCAAACTCCCGGAGCACGCCGTCCAAGTCGTTCACAATATCGTAGCCGGCGTCGTAAACGTGGCAGGTGTCCAGGCACACGCCCACATCCGGGGAACCTACCCCGTCAATGATAGCCCGAAGCTCCTCGAATTTTCCGCCAATTTCGCTTCCCTTGCCTGCCATTCCCTCCAAAAGGACGGTTACGGGATAGCCGGGGGCAAGGGCTGCTTTCAGGGCGTCCACGATCTGGGCGATGCCGGTATCTGTTCCCTGCCCTACATGGCTGCCGGGGTGGAAATTATAGAAATTGCCGGGAAGCGCCGCCATCCGGCGCAAATCGTCCGCAAGGATAGAGGCGGCAAAGGCACGGGCGGAGGGCTCTGCGGTACATAAATTCATCGTATACGCTCCGTGGGCAACCAAGGGAGCAAAGTTAAGCTCCTCCATCAGCTTGACCGCTGCGGCGGCATCTGCCGGGTCTTCCGGGCGGGCTTGGCTGCCCCGGGGGTTACGGGTGAAGAAGGCGAAGGTATTTGCCCCAATGGAATGGGCCGTACGGACGGTGGCTTCATAGCCGCCGGATATGGATAAATGGCAACCAAGTGCTAACATAGAGAGTTCTCCTTTGTGGGAATATTACCTTCCCCTTTGAGGAAGGTGGCAGCCCGTTAGGGCTGACGGATGAGGTATAAACCTCACCCACCGCTACAGTTCGTCAAGGTATGATTGCCACCGGCAATCATTGAAAGCTTGATTCGCTGCGCGGAGCACCGCCCCAAAGGGGAGGATTATATTATTATAGCACATTTTTGGTGTGGTGCAAGAGGGATGGCTTTCCTTTCGTGTGATTGCTTTTTTTCAGGGGGTGTGGTATAAGTAAGCTATAAGGAGGGATGGCTATGCCGAAATCCGATAACCAAAAGCTGAAGATCCTCTATATTTACGATTACCTAATGAAAAACTCTCACGAGAGCCGTCCCGTGAGAGCTGGAGAACTCATTGAAATGCTGGAAAAAAAAGGCATTGCCTGCGACCGAAAAACCGTCTACTCCGACATTGCGGCACTTCAGGATTACGGCGTAGACATTGTGGCTCTGCCCGGACGAAACGGCGGCTATTACGTGGCCTCCCGGATTTTTGAACTGCCGGAACTAAAGCTGCTGATCGACGCCGTCCAATCCAGCCGATACTTAACGGAAAAGAAGTCCCGGGAGCTGATTGAAAAGCTCTGCGCCCAGTGTAACGAAGAGGACGCCCGGTTTGTGCGCCGAAATGTGCTCATTTCCGGCCGGGTCAAGAGTATGAACGAGTCCATTTACTACAATGTGGACGCCATTCAGGAAGCCATCGCGCAAAACAGACAAATCACTTTCCGGTACTTTGACTGGGACATAAAATGTCAGCGCCGGTATCGGGAAAAAGCCTATCTTGCCAGCCCCTACGGCTTATATCAGGACAATGAAAATTGCTATCTTTTAGGCTATTCCGACCGCCACGGCGTTACCATCTACCGGGTGGACCGGATGGCAAATATCACCCTTTTGGAGGATAAGCGCATCCCCTGCCCGGAGCTTGCGGACACTAAGCTACAAGCGCACGCCAACCGGATGTTCCAGATGTTTGCAGGCCAGACGACCGATGTAAAAATGCGGTTTCACAAGAGCCTGCTCAACGTTGCCATTGACCGTTTTGGCAAAGAAACAATGTTCATCCCCGACGGGGAGGACTATTTTATTTTTACTGTTAAGGTAGTGGTCTCTCCCATGTTTTTAAGCTGGGTCATCGGCTTCGGAAACAAAGCAAAGCTCCTGCACCCTGCATCGGTTGCAGAGGAGTGTCTGGCCCTCTGCCGGGAGACTATCCGTCAGTACGAAGAGTAACGGAGGAAAATATCTCCTGCCAGGCATTTTCCAACGCCGCCGCTTTTTCTGCCGGTGCCATCACCGTAACGGCGTAGTGGAATTTCCCATCGTCCAAAATCAGGCTTCGGGCGATTTGGTCGCCACCTTCGCCTGCGGCCGTCCACACACAGCGGTAGGCGGAAACACCGTCCTTTTCCCGTTCCATCACCGTCAGCCGGTCTAAGGAAAAGCCGGTTACCGATTTTACGGTTCTTTGCAAATCGCCCCCGGCAAGGGTCTCCACTGCCACCGTAAAGCCGTCGCAGACGTAGAGCGTGCCGCTGTTTCCCGCAACGGTGGTAACGGCGGCGCTGTCCGGCAGCCGGACAGAAAGCTTTTTCGGGCTTTCCGTTACCGGGGCGTACACATCCTCCACCGTTTCAAAAACGCCCCCATTTGCACAGCCGGAAAGCAACAGGATTAGTCCCATTAATACCACTAATTTCTTCACAACAAACACCCTCCCGGAAAGGATTTTTATGGAATTTCTCTATCTTTACCTGCTTTTAATAAATGCAGTAGGGCTTGGGCTTATGCTTATTGACAAGGGCCGGGCGGTGAAAAATCTTTGGCGCATTCCGGAAAAGACGCTACTTTCCCTTGCCCTTTTGGGTGGCAGTTTGGGCGTGTTACTCGGTATGCGGCTTTTCCGCCACAAGACGAAAAAACCATTATTTTCCATCGGTGTGCCGGTGATCTTTGCCATCTGGGCGATTTTTGGAATTTTCCTGCTTTTTATGCAAGAAATGTTTGACATTTCCCAAATTATATGCTTTAATGGATGGTAGAAAATTATGTCGCAGGGGGATATTACTATGTTACTGGAAACCATTATGGGCGCACCCACTTGGCTTATTTTTATTTTCTTAGGTATTGCCGCTATTACATTGCAGGTTGTTCTAAACTGGAAGAGTGAGGATATTATTTTCCGGCTGATTCCTGTGATTGTGAATTTCCTGCTGGTAATTGTGTTCTTTATTCTGTTTACTACCCTGAGCACCACGGAAGAAACTTTTAAGATTTGGTTTACCGTTCTTATAAGCTCTCTGGTAACACTGGGCGGTATCGCTATCGGCTGGGGTATGTGGGCGCTAGCTGTGGCAATCAAAGACAACACTCCCAACAATCCCGCAGGCTATTAATTCCATAAAGAGTAAGCTGACCGGTCGAAAAACCGGTCAGCTTTTTTATGCATATAGACTCCCTTGTGTGCGGAGGAAAATTCTCAACTGTCAACTGTTACGGGTGAGAGGATGGCTTCAGCGATTCGGATGCCGTCTACCGCGGCGGACATAATACCGCCGGCATAGCCTGCGCCCTCACCTGCAGGGTAAAGGCCGGGCAGACCGATACTCTCCTTATTCTCGTCCCGGACAATACGCACAGGCGAGGAAGATCGGGTCTCCGGTGCGGTGAGAATGGCGTCATAAGAGGCAAAGCCTGCAAGCTCTTTATCCAGCAGGGGCAGGGCTTCCCGTATAGCATCCGTAATCACCGGGGGGAGTACCTCCCGCAGGTCGCAAAAATGCACACCGGGCCTGTAGGTGGGGAGAATCTCCCCAGCGCTTTCCGAGGGAACGCCACGAAGAAAATCTCCCACCTTTTGGGCAGGGGCACAGTAAGAGCCGGTAAGGGCATAGGCTTTTTGCTCGATTCTTCTCTGCCAGTACATTCCCCCAAGTGGGCCTGCTATGGGAAAATCGGCAGGATTGACCGTTACCAGGAGTGCGGCGTTGGCATTCTCCCCCTCCCGGGCGGCGTTACTCATACCGTTGGTAACGATGCCCCCTTCTTCACTGGTGGCCGCCACCACATAGCCCCCGGGACACATACAGAAGCTATACACCGTTCGATCTGCCAAGTGCTTTACCAGCTTATAGGAAGCCGGGGGCAAAACCGGGCTGTTACAGCCGTACTGGGAAAAATCAATCAATTCTTGCTTATGCTCAATGCGGACACCCATAGAAAAAGGCTTTGCTTCCATAGGAACATCCCGGGATAATAATTTTTCAAAGGTATCTCTTGCGCTGTGTCCGATGGCAAGAACGGCGGCGGTGCAAGGGATCATTTCTTTCCCGTTGACCTCCACGCCGGAAAGGTGGCCGTTTTCGGATACAAAGTCCGTAACGCAGGCGTTAAAACGCACCTCGCCACCCAGCTCGATAATCCGATTACGGATATTCTGCACCACGGTTAGTAGCACATCTGTGCCCACATGGGGCTTGGCATCAAATAAGATGTCCTCCCCGGCTCCCGCCTTTACCATTTGCGCCAGTACCCAGCCGATCCGGGGGTTACTGACCCCGGTGTTTAATTTGCCGTCGGAAAATGTTCCGGCACCCCCTTCGCCAAACTGGACGTTGCTTTTGGGGTCTAAATCGCCGCCGGAAAAGAAGGCATCTACCTTTTGCTTCCGGGTGAGGGCATCCTCGCCCCGTTCCAAAACAATAGGCTTTTGCCCCTTGATAGCCAACACCAAGGCGGCAAACATACCTGCCGGGCCGAAACCAATGACCACCGGGCGACTATCCAGCATTCCGGAGATTTTCGGGAGTTTATAGTATTCAGGGCTTGCAAGGCTTGCCCGTTTGCAACGGGCATCCTTGAGAATCTTCTTTTCACTCCCATCCACCCAGATATCCACGGTGTAAACCACCTTTACATCCGGCTTTTTCCGGGCATCAATGCTTCTGCGGAAGATGGAGAGCTTTTTGATTTTCGAGGGGGAAATACGAAGCAACTGGGCCGCTTCGTAGGTAAGCTGGTGGGCGTTATGCTCCGGGGGGAGGGCAATTTCTCGAATCCGTATCATACATTTCCTGCCTTTTCTCCTGCCAAGCGCCCGGAGCTCCAGGCCCACTGCAGGTTATAGCCGCCGCATTTGCCGTCAATGTCCAGCACCTCGCCACAGGCGTAAAGTCCGGGTACAAGACGGCTTTGGAGGGTTTCCGGGTCAAAATCTCCCGTCAGCACGCCCCCTGCGGTAACCTGGGCACTGTCCATTCCCAATGTGCCGGTAAGGGTTACGGAGAGATTTTTAGCCGTTTTGGAAACCGTTTCCAGTTCCCTATCGGAAAGGGCCTTTACGGGGCAAAGACCAATATTTGCCTCCTTACTAAGCACCCGACCGAGACGGTTATGCAAAATCCCGGTAAACAGGTCGTCTGTGGTAAGGGTGGTATTTTTCCGCAGTTTGAGCATTTCCAGCAGAGCATTTTGGGGCATATCGGGCAAAAAGTCCAGCTTTGCCTCCCATTTGCCCCTGCCCTGGCACACATCCCGGGAGATCTCGAAAATCACCGGGCCGGAGAGGCCTTTTTCTGTAAATTGCAGTTCCCCGGTGCTTTGGGAAAAGAGGGTGTTATCCCGGAAAATTTCCACTTTACAGTTGGCGCGGACGCCCTTTAAGGCCGCAAGCCCTTTCCAATCGGAGGTGAGCTGTACAAGTGAGGGGCGCAGGCGTGTGGTTTTATGGCCAAAGCCGCCCAGCAGACGGTAGCCCCTCATACTGCCCCCTAATTTCGTACCGGCAATGCCACCGCAGGCGATGATCAGCCGATCGCAAAGGAATGTGCCTTCTGCCGTCTCCAAACAGAAGCCATCGGCGGTTTTTCTTGCTTTTTCTATTTCACAGCCGGTATGGACGGTGATATTGGGTGTGTCCAGAGAAAGGCGCAATACATCCAGCACGGAATTGGCTTGGTCGGAGTAGGGATAGACCCGGCCCGATTCCTCTGTTACGGTATAAAGGCCAAAAGCTTCAAACCAGGAGAGAGTCTCCCGGGGTGAAAATTTGTTTAGCGCCGGGTCAGCGAAGGCGGGGTCGTCGCCAAAGTACGGTGCGGGGGTCAGGTTCGATAAGTTACATCTGCCGTTGCCGGTGGCAGAGAGCTTTTTACCAAGACGGGCTTGGCGCTCAAAAATATGGATTTCGTTTTTTATATTCCGGGCGGCTGACAGCGCCGCCGCCATTCCGGACGCACCGCCGCCGATAATGCCGAGAACCATAAAATCACCTGCTTTCTCTTCCCCCATTATAACGGATAAAGACACAAGTTACAAGAAAAACTTGCATTGATCGGAAGATGTGGTATAATTGGGAATTGGAAGTAAATCGTTAAGGCATCGCAGAGCCAAAGGAATAAAGGCTTCCCCTTGCAGGGAAGGCTTCGGTGCAGAGAATAGATTGCCGCGCCGGTGTGCACACCGGCTCGCAATGACAATGGGCGCGGTAGAAATTCTCAATTAAGAAGGGGTGGTTTTGTCTTGGATCGGAAGCATATCGATAAAATCGCCCAGACGGCGGAGGACAAAATGCTCCTTGCCCGGCTGTGGGATAAAATCACGGCCGGAATGGGGAAAAACATCCTCGCCTGCACCGGTTTTCTTTCCCCAAGGGAACAGGAAATGGCCCAGTTTCTCTTTGGGAATGCCCAGGGGCTTACCTTTTTCGGCGGCTACCCCGACGCTCAGCGGAAATGCCTTGTGTATTTGCCGGACTATCTTCCCGATGTGCCGGAGGACGGGCCGGTTATGTGTCTGCGTGCCACCTTTTATAAGGGGGATCACCCCAGCCACCGGGATTTTTTAGGGGCGCTGATGGGCTTCGGTATTGACCGGGGCTGTGTGGGGGATATTTGCGTGGGCGAGGGCTACTGCGACTTTTTTGTGCTTTCAGAAATTGCGCCCCATCTGCTTCGGGATTTTGAAAGCGCAGGACGGACGAAATTAAGGCTGTCCCCCATCTCTTTGTGGGAATTTGCGCCTCCTGAGGAAAAGACGGAGCTTTTTTACGACACTCTCCCCTCTTTGCGGCTGGATGCGGTGATTACCGCCGGGTTTCGCATCTCCAGAACCCGGGCCGGGGAATTTATTCAGGCGGGAAAAGCCGCCATTAACGGTCTGCCCTGCGAAAAGCCGGACAAACCGGTGGAGGAAGGGGCAACCGTGTCTGTCCGTGGCCTGGGAAAAATCAAATTAGCCGCCATCCGAGGCAAAACCAAGAAAGACCGGATTGGCGCAGAAATATTACGGTATGTGTGAGGAATTTACGATGAATATGAACGAAGTGATTGCAAGAATCAACGAGCTGGCGGCCATCGCCAAGACCCGGGAGCTGACGGTAGAGGAGCTGACCGAGCGGGATAAACTGCGCAGGATTTACATTGATTCCGTTAAGCAGAATCTGGTGGGTCAGTTGGAAAACACCTACATTGTCCGTCCCGACGGCACGAAAACCAAGGTCAAACCTAAAGGGAATTAAGAATTCCTCCGCACTCATTGTCATTGCGAGGGTACTTGTGCCCGTGGCAATCTATTCTCCCATCGTAGGGGAAGGGTCTCCCATCCGGCAGGAGGCAAAACGCCTCCCCCAAAGCCGGCGGTCGTAGTCGGTGTGCAACGCAAGCTTGACTTTTGCGTATAAAAATGGTATAGTCTGCCCGTATGGAGAGTTGTCCGAGCGGTTTAAGGAGCTAGTCTTGAAAACTAGTGATACCGAAAGGTACCGTGAGTTCGAATCTCACACTCTCCGCCAAAGAAACGATCACCCCACCGGGGTGGTCGTTTTCTTTCTCAGAGGGTGAGATTCGAAGATGTAAAATGCAGATATCCGGTGGATATCTGCTGACGCCAGTGCAAACACTGGCGGCTACTTTAATTTGCTCCTTGAGGAGCAAATGCAAAGAATCTCACACTCTCCGCCAAAGAAACGATCACCCCACCGGGGTGGTCGTTTTCTTTCTCAGAGGGTGAGATTCGAAGATGTAAAATGCAGATATCCGGTGGATATCTGCTGACGCCAGTGCAAACA
>SVKZ01000009.1:0-8411 GCA_015068165.1 Oscillospiraceae bacterium | reverse complement strand
GAATCTCACACTCTCCGCCAAAGAAACGATCACCCCACCGGGGTGGTCGTTTTCTTTCTCAGAGGGTGAGATTCGAAGATGTAAAATGCAGATATCCGGTGGATATCTGCTGACGCCAGTGCAAACACTGGCGGCTACTTTAATTTGCTCCTTGAGGAGCAAATGCAAAGAATCTCACACTCTCCGCCAAAGAAACGATCACCCCCACCGGGGTGGTCGTTTTCTTTCTTAGAGGGTGAGATTCGAAGATGTAAAATGCAGATATCCGGTGGATATCTGCTGACGCCAGTGCAATAGAAAATGTAGGGGCGGACAATATCCGCCCGCGGGCGATTCGTGAATCGCCCCTACGGAGTAATCGGGAGATTGCCACAGGCGGCAACGCCGCCTTCGCAATGACAACCAAAATTGAAAATTATCAACTATCAACTCTCAATTATCCATTAAAAAGACCACCCGTTGGGTGGCCTTTTTTATTTTGCTATGTATTACAGGGGAAGCTTATCAATCAGCTCCATAACGGTATTTACGGTATTGGGAATTTCCTCGGGGATCTGGCAGCCTTCCAGATACCACTTTGCAGTAGCACGGGCAGCATCATAAACAGGGCCGCTGCAGTTTTTCAGAATGGGGAACATAACCTCAATATCGCTCTCACCATTGGCAATCATATAGGTCAGGGCAACTTCATAAACAGAAGCAGAGAACCGGTTGAGATTCGTCAGGTCAATGGTCTGCACAGCAATACCGGAAACATCCAGCTTTGCACAGGCCTTACCGTTAGAATAATAGGTTGCAACGGTTTCGTAAACCTTATGAGCCTCATTGTACGCACAGACAGCAGTAATGGTGCAGGTACTAAAGTCATCGGAGAAGCAGCTGTGAACATCGTTAAACAGATGGGCATTGGGATCCACAGAGCCATATACCTTGCCGCAATTTGTACATTTTGCCTTTTCAGAGCAGGTAGCAGTACCGCCGGTATGCTCCTGCTTCTCTACCAGAACGACAGAGCAGTTCTTGCAGGTAATAGCGGTGGTGCAATCGCCATCATCGGCCTTTGCTTCGTGCTTTTCGTGCTCGGCTTCCTTAACAGCATCGCAGTTCTTGCACTTATCGTCGGTGGTGCAGTCCTTATCATCAACATAGCTGTGGGGCTTCATTTCGGTGATCAGCTGCTGGGGCAGAGTGTTATCCTTAATATACTCAGCAGTAGCATCCGCATCCTTGAACAGCTTGTCGCAGCCGGAGCAGGTCCAGTAATCGGCAACACCGGTGGCAGTACAGGTCGCGGCATATCCCTCGACCTTGGTAAGCTCGTGCTTATGCTTGGAGCAGCCGGCAGCCAAAAGTGCCATCACAAGGACAAGAATAACAACTAAGGTCTTTTTCATATATAACGCCTCCTCATAATGCTATGGGAATATATTCGAATTGATTATACGTTGAAATAATAAGGCTGTCAAGCCAAATATGGGAATATTTGTATAATTTTGGTAATGCTGTTGATTATTTTCCAACCATGTGTTATGATTGGAAGCGGAAAAATTTTTCATTCGAGGAGGACGCCTTATGGATTATAAAAAATTACAAAACGGCAGTGATATTCGCGGCGTTGCCCTGGAGGGCATCGAAGGTCAGAATGTAAACCTGACCGAGACCGTTACCCGGGACATTGCCCGTGGCTTTGCCCTGTGGCTGAGGAAAAAGACGGGAAAGACCCAGCTTCGTGTGGCTGTTGGTCGGGATTCCCGGCTGTCCGGCCCTGCCCTGTGTGGCTGGCTGTGCGAAGAAATGGCAAAATGCGGTCTTTGCGTTACTGATTTCGGTATGGCAAGTACTCCGGCTATGTTTATGGCAACCGTTACCGAGGGCTACAACTTTGACGGCACAGTAATGATTACCGCCTCCCATCTGCCCTTTAACCGCAACGGCTTTAAGTTCTTCACCCCCGCAGGCGGCTTGGAGAGCGCAAATATTAAAGAAATTCTTGCCTATGCCGAGGGTAACGAAGAAACGGGTCTGCCTGCAGGACAGGTAGTTTCCGGGGAATTTATGGATACTTATGCCGCTATCCTCGCCGATAAGATCCGCGCCGCCACCGGGGAAGAAAAGCCCCTGTCCGGCTTCCGCATCGTGGTAGATGCCGGCAACGGTGCCGGCGGTTTCTACGCCAGCAAAGTCCTTGAGCCTTTGGGTTCTGACACCACCGGCAGCCGCTACTTAGACCCCGACGGCAGCTTCCCGGGCCATATCCCCAACCCGGAGGATAAGGAAGCCATGGAGAGCATTATGGAGGCCGTCCGGGAGACGAAGGCGGATTTGGGCATTATTTTCGACACCGATGTGGACAGAGCCGGTGCAGTGCTTTCCGACGGCAGCGAGTTAAACCGCAACCGGATTATTGCGATGCTCTCTGCAATACTCCTGCGGGAGCACCCCGGTACTACCATTGTTACCGACTCCATCACCTCCACCGGTTTGGGCGAATTTATCGCGGAAAAGGGCGGTGTGCACCATCGGTTCAAGCGGGGCTATCGGAATGTGATTAACGAGTCCATTCGCCTGAATAACTTAGGGCAGGACAGCCAGCTTGCCATTGAGACCTCCGGCCACGGCGCATTTAAGGAAAATTATTTCCTGGACGATGGCGCATACATCGTTACAAAGCTCTTAATTGAGCTGGCCCGGGGCAAAAAAGAAGGCTATACCTTGGAGTCCCTCATCGAAAGCCTTGCAGAGCCTGCGGAGAGCGTAGAATTCCGTATGAACATCCTCTTGGAGGACTTTAAGCCCTACGGACAGCGTGTGATTGACGAACTGACCGCCTATGCCGCTACCCAGCCCGGCTGGTCTCTTGCTCCCAGCAATTTTGAGGGTGTCCGGGTGAATTTGGACGAAAACCACGGTAACGGCTGGTTCCTGCTGCGGCTTTCCCTCCACGATCCCCTGCTGCCGCTGAATATTGAGAGCAATTCCGTCGGCGGCGCAAAGATAATCGCAAAGGAACTTGCCGGCTTTATTGCTAACTACGATAAATTGGATGCCGGGAAGCTTCTGGATTTTGTGAAATAATGTAGGGGTCGATGCCTACATCGACCCGTAGCCGTATTACGACATTTTTGCGGGACGATGTGGGCATCGTCCCCTACAATCCGCACCGCCCTCGTTAAAATCCGTAGGGGCACATCACGATGCGCCCGCGGGCGATTCTTGAATCGCCCCTACATTCGCCACCGTAAAAGACGGGTTTCCCATTCCGCTAAAAAGCCGCCGAGTAAAATCTCGGCGGCTTTTTGTGCTTTATTTAGAAAGACTTACCGTTCCGTCAGAACAAATAACCTCTGTGGCAGGAACATCCAAGTTCCAATCGTCCCAAAGCTTTACATTCTGCCATTGAGCCGTCGTGCCTGTATAGGTGATACTGGTCAATTTTCTGCAGTTATCGAAGGCATAATAATAAATCTCAGTTACGCTATGAGGGATTGTAACACTTTCCAAGCCGGTGCAGGATTCAAATACCCGGTCGTGGATGTTAGTTACGCTATCGGGAATCGTAACGCTTTTTAAGCTGTAACAGTGAGCAAACACGCTGCTGCTTAAGATTTTTAAGCCCTTTGGAATCGTGATGCTTTCCAATTTGAAGCAGCTATAGAAAGCAAATTCATCAATTCTTGTCAGGCTGTCCGGAAGTGCAACGCTGGTCAAGCTATAGCAGTAAGCAAATGTAGTTTCATCAATACCGGTTACGCTTTCCGGGATGATGATACTGGTTAAGCCCTCGCAGGATTGGGCTGTGCCAATACTGTTTACGGTGTTCGGAACGGTGTATGCGCCCTGAAAACCACAGGGAAGCTTGATCAACTCCGTTTTGTTTTTATTAAACAAAACGCCCTTTTCATCGCTGCTGTAGGCAGGATTGTTTTCGCTGACCCAAATTCCTGTCAGCTTGGGGCAGCCGTAGAACGGACTGCGATCACCAAAGTCCGTTACGCTGGCGGGGATCGTAATATTTTTCAGATTGGAGCAGGCATTAAATGCGCTGTCGTCGATGGTAGTTACACCTTCGGGGATGGTAATATTTGTCAGGCTGTCGCAGTTTGAAAACGCCAGCATACCAATGCTTTGTACACTGCCGGGGATTGTGATGCCGGTCAAAGCTTCGCAGCGGAGGAAAGCTCTCGCACTAATAACGGTTACACTTTCCGGGATGGTGTATGTTCCCATCAGTTTGCCGGGTGCCTTGAACAGCACGGTTTTATCCTTGTTGAACAGAAGACCCTGCTCATCGCTGCTGTAGGCAGGATTTCTCTCACTGACCCATATTCCGGTCAGGTTAGCGCAGTCAGCAAACATATCCTCGCCAATGGCATTTACTCCGCTTCCAAGTGTAATGCTCCCCAAATTTTTGCAGGATGCAAACGCATACAGACCAATGCTTTTTACACTGTCAGGGATCGTAATCTCCGTCAGGCTCTCGCAGCTATTGAACGCGCTCTCGCCGATGGCAGTAACCGGAAAGCCTTTATAAACATCGGGGATTATGATGTGGGTATCCTTACAGCTTCCAATGCCAGAAACGATGTAATAGTTGCGGTTGCCCAATGTAAACGCAAGTCCCTCGCTGGGCTTGGGCGCGCCGCATTCGGTGCATTTTCCGTTTTTCCAGGTATGTCCCAACACCTCGCCTGCGGTAGCGCCGTAGCCTTCGCAGGTCTCAGGCTTTGTGCAGGTGGCATCTTGCCAGTTATGGGCAATCACTTCGCCCTCCGTTGCACGGCAGTCTTTGCAGGTTTTGGGTCTTATGCAGGTGGCATCTTGCCAGTTATGCATAGCCGTCTCTCCCTCCGTTGCACCGCAGTCCTTGCAGGTCTTAGGTTTTACGCAGGTAGCGTCGCCAGTTATGGGTATGCGGGGGATCTGTGGGGTCAGTATTTGTTTCCGGCAGCAGCAGAAGGACACCAATCACCAAAACAGCAACCACTGCCACTGCGATCCACGGCAGATACTTTTTCATAACATTTCCTCCTGTTGCAAATTATAATAATTATCATAGTTATTATATGCAACAGGGGAAAGTTTGTCAAGGACTCTGTATGTTCTGTCAGTTCAAATCCAGAAAGGTCTTTACCGTAATATTACGAGGCTTTTCTTCACCGTTCTCATCTGGCACAAGCACGCGTTTGAAATAATACTTTACCGCCCTTGTGTCTATATGGGTATATTTGCCTACATCATTCCATTCAATACCCGGCATTTCGAGCAGTTCCGCCTTTTTAGCAAGTTCCAGAGGTGTTTTGGTGCTGCAAATGATATCCGCTGCCTTTCCTAACATATGCTTGGATGTGTCTGAGCCGCCTTCGCTTGCATTATGGCTTGGGGTGCGGTAACCGCTGTTGATGGTAATGGAGCCACCTGCCCAATCCCGGATTTGCTGCAAATACCGCACCAATGCCATATCAATGAGGATTTCATCGGTACCATCTTTACACCGAAACTCCCGGACTTTGAAATCTTTGCTCAATGATGTATTGCCATCCAATGCGTATGAATACGTTTTAACACCGTCAGATATGTATGCAGGATAAGGATATTCCACAACGAGCTCATAGCAGGCACTCTCACCACCCATATCCTTAGCTGTCGCGCGGATCATCGTTGTTCCGTGTTTAAGCGCAGAAACAACTCCGCTGTTCGGCGCAACGGTAGCAATACTGGGATCATCACTGCTCCAGATTACAGATTTGTTTGTTGCATTCAGCGGCAATACCGAAGCAGTAAAATTTGCCGTGTTGCCAGGGTACATAGTATCTGTATTGGGCTCAATCAAAATGGAGCTAACCAATACATCATTGGAAACAATTACCTTACAACTTGCGCTTACTGTGTTATCAAAAGCGGATACGGCGTAGACCGTTGTAACACCTTCATTGAGACCAAGAACCCTGCCATTATTTACGGTTGCAATATTGGTGTTATTGCTGTGCCAAGACACATTCCGATTGGCTATGCTTGCGGGCAGCACCGTAGCAGTGAGTGTTTGGCTCTCCCCTCTTTTAAGAATAAGTTTAGACTGATCCAAAATAACCGAAATTGTATAAATATCAACCATATTTTTTACCTTCCTTATTTGAGATTTGTTAAACTTTTTCAATAATTGCTGTGTGATTGTCATTCCAATCCATTTAGGAAGGACTTTTTTCCAGCTGCCAATCATAGCGCTTCCTGTGTGGGAAGCGCTGCTTCCGTAACCTCCGTCCAAGAGGCGGTATCTGCCCCCAAGGGCAGAACTACCGTTTTGCCGTAGGTTTCGCCGTTCGTTAAGTACATTCCCTCCTCGGCTGTGAGGATAATTTGTGTAAGGGTTTCTTTTTTCATAGTTTCCTCCTTAGTAAACCAAAGTCCAATTTTTTGCGGTGATGGCGGCCTTTTGCGCGTCCGTCAAAGCCTCACCCACCGTTGCGTGGAAGGTCAAGGTCTGTGCGTTCGCCCCGGTCAAGTCCTTCAAATGGTCGATGATGGATTGCACCGAAGCCGTCGTAAGCAATGGTGAATTATCCATGCTTATGCTCGTCGGAATCACCCCATCAAAGGTGATATTTTTCAGTGCAGAGCATCCTGCAAAGTTGGAGAGGATAAAATTTGTCATCTTATCGGACAGCACCAGCTTATCAACTGTTTCCAGCTTACTGCATCCAGAGAACAGATAGTTCACCAGTGTACAGTTTGATAAATCCACAACACCGATATGCTGGAGCTTAGACTCAAGGAACATTCGCAGTGCCCCTCCCTCGTTTAGATCAGACCAATCAATGGTTACACCCGCTCTTTCAAGGGCTGCGGGAAGATCCGTTATGGCACTCCAGAAAAACATATTTCGTGTGTGCACCGGTCTTATAGAATACTTAGGTGTAAAGGTTTAATCGTCCCATCCTTGCCCCGCAAAGCCTGCGTTGTAGTCTGTTCTTTCACCGTTTTGCTGATAGGCGTCCCAAAAAGCATCCATACCGTCGGCGGTAATCACAATATTTTTATCGCAGTATTTGCCCTGGGTCAGCAGGCGTTTCTTGCCGCTGACAGAAAAATTCAGATCACGCATCCACATCCTCCATTTCTCCGGCATAGGCCTCCGTTCCCCAGGGGTCATCGCCAATCATCTGCCGGACATCCTCCGCCGTTACGTGGGTGGCCGATGCCGCCTCCAGCGCCTCCAGCCGATCCTCGATCAGGCCCAGGCTCAATTCTCCGTCTACGGTATTGTATTTGAGCCATTGGGAGAGGTTGGTGTAATTTTCCGGTTCGCCGCTGCCGGAAACAGCCTTTGCCACATAGATCTGTACAGGAAATGTGGAAATTTGCTTGCCGTCCTGCAAGAGCACGACCTGAAGTGCCGTTTCACCGGGCGCACTGCATACCTGGGGTGCTATAGCTATGCGCAGGATATTTCCCTGTCTCTGCCAGGCCCTTTGCCCGTCAACGGTGTCGTATTCGCCCCCTGTACCTACCGACAGACAGTAGCGAACCATCACCGATGTGCCGGTGGGGATTTCCCAAAGCTCACCGTCGCTGAGCAGGTTAAATTCCAGCCACAGTGCGCCGTCTCCCTGAACGGCATCCACCCGCAACGGCAGTGTCTGACGGGAAAAATCCATTGTCAGTTTCTTAATGATCTCCATAGGTTTCCTCCTTTTCGTGCAGAATATCTAAGGCATTTTTGGCAACGGCGGGAATGGGAATGCCCATCAGTCCCGCATTTTCCAAAATTGACATTCCCTCATTGGTCAGAAATGCCACACAGAGGGCCGTGCGGATATAATTTACACCCAGCACCACATCCATCTGATGCCCCACCGCCACCAGCGCCAACAGCATTGCCTTTTTGGCAAGACCGGCAAAGCCGCAGGCGGAGCTGTATGCCCCGGTGGGGGTCTTTTTACTTTTGTGAAATACCAGCGCCACAGCCACACCGGAGAGAAAATCCACCGCCATAAATACTGTCAGCGCTGTCAAATCGCTGGTCCAAGGGCCGAACAGGCTTGCCGTCATCCCACCCAGCACGCCCATAAGAGCGCATATTTTTTCTTTCATTTTACTTGTTTCTCCTTAGTACTCCACCACATCAAATTTCAGATTTCGGTACAATCCGCTTTTTGCCGATTGCCAGATAACGCTGTATTCTTCGATGTAGGCTCTTTTGGTTTCGGACTTTGTGGGGTCGTTAGGGTCGGGATAAGTAAAGGTGAAGCTTCCTGTTCTCTTCAGCAGAGGAAGCATATAGCTGTAGGCCTCCTGTGTCAGCGTTTTGTAGTGAAAATGCCAGGTACACACTTTCTCCCGCTGGGTCCCCTGATTCTCCTCGTCTGCTACCAACAGTAAATCCACAAACCCCATCTGCACCCCTTCATCGGGGG
>SVKZ01000008.1 GCA_015068165.1 Oscillospiraceae bacterium | reverse complement strand
AACCATCATAGTGCAGTAGTCTGCATACTTGGGATCGGACTCGAAGCGCTGTGCCTTCTCGACAGCCAGAGGCAGCCAGGTAACACCGTCAGCACCGTAAACCTCCTTAGCGATCAGCTCAACGCGCTGACGCAGGGGCATTTCCAGATCGTACAGGAACTTAACCTCTACGGGATCCTCACAAGCCTCAACAACTACACGGGCCAGCTCAGCAGCGCCCTCGCCGCCGTAACGCCAGTGGTTAGACTCAGCGCAACGGACACCGCGCTCAGCGCACAGTCTCTTCAGCAGAGCGATTTCTGCATCGGTATCGGTGTAGAAACGGTTAATGCAGACAACAGGGTTGATGCCGGACTTCTTGATGGTGTTGACGTGGTGGAACAGGTTGCAGGTACCCTTCTCCAGCAGCTCCAGGTTCTCTTCCTTGTACTCCTTGGGCAGAGGTGCGCCGGGGGTAACCTTGGGACCGCCGCCGTGCATCTTCAGGGAGCGAACGGTAGCAACCAGAACGGAAACGTTGGGAGTCAGACCGGAAAGACGGGTCTTAACGTTCCAGAACTTCTCGAAGCCGATGTCAGCAGCGAAGCCAGACTCGGTAACGTGGTAATCAAACAGCTTCAGAGCCAGACGGTCAGCGATAACAGAGGACTGACCGATAGCGATGTTGGCAAAAGGACCGGCGTGGATCAGCACGGGCTGATGCTCAACAGAGTAGCACATAGTGGGGTTGATGGCATTACGCATCCAGGCAGCCATAGCGCCGGCAACGTCCAGATCCTCACAAGTAACAGGCTCGCCGGTCTTGGAGTAAGCCACAACGATCTTGCCGATACGCTCGCGCAGATCCTTAAGATCTTTAGCAACAGCCAGGATAGCCATCAGCTCGGAACCAACAGCGATGCCGAACTTAGATTCCATCATAAAGCCGTCAAGTCTGCCGCCGATGCCGATGATGATGTTACGCAGGGACTGGGCGCAGAAGTCGATGATCCAGCCCATCTCTACCCGCTTGGGGTCGATGTCCAGTCTCTTCAGGCCCTTCTTTGCCAGCCACTCGTCAGTATTGTTACGCTCGTGCTGCATACGGGCAGTCAGAGCAACCATAGCCAGGTTGTGAGCGTTCATAATGTCGTTAATGTCGCCGGTCAGACCCAGGGAGAACTCGGTCATAGGCATCAGCAGAGCGTTACCGCCGCCGGCTGCAGTACCCTTAACGTTCATGGTGGGGCCGCCGGAAGGCTGACGCAGAGCGCCGCCGGCATTCTTGCCGATGTAGCCCAAGCCTTCGATCAGACCCAGGGAAACGGTGGACTTACCTTCACCGAAGGGGGTGGGGGTAACAGCGGTAACTTCGATGAACTTGCCATCGGGCTTGTTTTCCAGTCGCTTCATAACCTTAATGAAGTCGATCTTGGGGGTCTTGCCGTAGGGGATGATTTCTTCGGGCAGCAGACCCAGCTTCTCCCGGAAATATTCCACGGGGGGCAGAGTCTTTTCTGCTTCCTCAGCGATCTGCCAGTCAGCGAACTTGGTAGGATCCAGTTTTACAAGACCCTTTTCGTCTACGTACTTGCCATTTTCGTCAAAAACGATTGCCATAGTATGTTCCTCCTTGTTTTTCGGTGTCTTTTGACACATTATTAATAATTCTATTATACCTCCGTGATGACGGCTGCTTCCCGAATGAGATGCATCGCCTTCCCGGTGAGTACACTTCTGATGAGTGCTTTTTCAAATTCCTCGTCGTAGTAGGGCTTGATCTGCTCCATAGTCATATTGTTCTGCCGGCAGACCATAGCCAGTGCCTGGGCCACTTCCTCTTTTTCCGCGGTAAGCTTCTCGGCTTCTACTATGCAGTCGATCGCTGCCGCATTTTGCAGTGCTGCCAATGCCGCAGGTTTTGCCTCCTCCCGGAGGGCTTCCTCGGTGGTGTTCATAAACTGCATATACATATCCAGCGTCAATCCCTGCTGGGAAAGCTGGGCGCGGAGATTGTTCATCTGCTCCTGAACGGCTTCCTCTATTTCTCCTTCGGAAGGCGTGTAATCCAAGGTCTCCGCAGCTGCCCGCAGCAGCCGATCCTGCAGATCCATCTCGCCACGCTCATCGGTGTAGCTCTGAAGGCTTTCCTTCAGCTTTGCCTGCATTTCGGCAAAGGTTTCGCACTCGCCGACCTCCTTGGCAAACACATCATCAAGCTCGTAAGGGGTCTTTACCCGAATTTCGTGGATTTTGCACTTAAATTCCGCAGCCTTGCCGGCTAAGTCTTCGGAGTGGTACTGCTCCGGGAAGATTACCTTTACTGTAACCTCTTCGCCGGGAACTTTGTCCAGCAGCTGCTCCTCAAAACCGGGAATAAACATACCGCTTCCCAATACTAAGGTCTGCATCTCGGCTGTACCGCCGGGGAACTGGACACCGTCGCAAAAACCTGCGTAATCCAGAACGACCTCGTCGCCCTTTTCGGTGGGTCGGTCCTTAATGACGGCAATGCGGGGATATTGCTGCTGCAGCCGCTCAATGTGGCGGTCTACCTCCGCATCGGTAACAATATGTCTATTATAATTGGCTTTCAGGCCACGGTAAGTAAATGCCATTTTATGTTCTCCTTTGCATTTTGCGAAAAGTACAGGTTTTCCACCTATTATCTTAGCATATTTTTTGCTTCTATGCAATCTTTCTTTTCGCAAAACAGGCCCGTTTCCGGGCCAGTTCGGGAAATTTCCCCAACAACGCACTCATTATACAAATTCTTCTTGCAAAAACCAATATAGTTATGATATTTTATTTATAGTTTCTATCTATAGATTTGCGAGGTATCTATATGAACTACAACTATTTGCGGTATTTTTCCGTATTGGCGCAGGTGGAGCACTATACCCTTGCCGCCGCCCGGTTGGGTATTTCCCAGCCCTCGCTCAGCAGCGCCATCCACCATTTAGAAACCGAATTAGGCGTTCAGCTTTTTGAAAAGGTGGGCAGAAATATCCGGCTGACGGAAGAAGGCCGTTTTTATCAGGAAAAAGTAGATGCGGCCCTGAACGAATTAAACCAGGCTTCTATGACCCTCCGGGAAAGCAAGACCAGTGCCCCGGTGGTGATCCGTATGGGCATTGTTTCCGGTGCGCTGGACAGCACCGTTTCCAAAGAAATTAAAGACTATATCCGCCAAAACGAGCGTATCCGTTTCCGTCTGACGGAAAGCTCCGCCGAAGAACTGATGGACCTTGTGCGGGAAGAAAAGTTAGATATGGCTATTGTGGACACCACCAACCGGGACAGAAGTCTCCATTTCCGGAAATTAGGACAGCGGAATTTCTGCGTGGCGCTCCCCCAGGGGCATCCGTTAGAAAAAGAAACCCCACTCACACCTCAGCAGATTTTGGCGCAGCCCCAAATCGTATTTAATTATGATATGGAAAACAGCTTCGGACAATGGGCCAGCGGCGCAGCCGCCGAAGAACAGGTGCTTTGCACCGTCAACACCGCCCGTTCTGCCATTTCGCTGGTAGCAGAGGGGGTCGGTGTCTGTGTCCTTTCCGAAGAAGCCGCCTTCCCCCACCCGGGCGTTACATTTGTACCCATCGACAACTGGCACCAGGCGCTGTATATGTGCATTCTTTACGATAAATGGTTAGAGCCGCCCATTTGGGGCTTTGTGGAAATTCTCGTCAAACAACTGCGCAAACAGGGACAATAACCCCCTTGTCATTCTGAGCGAAGCGCCGAAGGTGCGGAGTCGAAGAATCCGTATTTCTTTTAGGAAACGGATCCTTCGGCGCGCTTTGCTTGCTCAGGATGACAGTCGGGTCGATGTGGGCATCGACCCCTACAAGGATAGACGAAGGTGTCTATCAGGAGATTGCCACGGGCATAAATGCCATCGCAATGACATCCTTAATTGTCAATTATCCATTGTCAATTTTCAATTAAGAAACGGCTGTATCAGATGCGATACAGCCGTTTTGCGTTTTCAGTTGTGATGCGGATAATTTCTTCCACAGGGAGACCTCGAATTTCCGCTAACTTTTGCGCCATATAGGGAAGCCGCCCCGGGTCGTTCCGCTTGCCCCGGAAGGGTTCAGGGGACATATAGGGGCAATCCGTCTCCAAAACAATTCTCTCTAAAGGAATAGATTCCGCTGTTTCCACCGCTTTTCGGGCATTTTTGAAGGTTAAAACACCGGTAAAGCCGATATACCAGCCCTTACTGACAAGCTGCTGGGCCATTTCTGCCGAACCAGAGTAGCAATGGAACACGCCGGAAATTTCCGGGAATTTCCCCACCACATTCATACCGTCCCCGTGGGCATCCCGTTCGTGAACAATGACAGGCAGATCCGCCTGCCGGGCAAGCTCCATCTGCATTTCAAAGGCGCGGATTTGGGTGCCTTTATCAAAATTTTCGTAATAATAGTCAAGGCCAATTTCGCCGATGGCTTTTACCTTGGGGTGGCGGCTCATCTGCAAATATTTTTCCAGTACCTCATCACAAATCTCGTCTGCAGAATCGGGGTGAGAGCCTACGGATGCATAGAGAAAGGGGTATTTTTCCGCTAACGCAATGCATTCCTTGGAGGATTCCAAGTCGCAGCCGGCATTCATTACAAGGCCTACGCCTTTTTCTGCAAGGCCGGTAATCAGCCCATCCCGATCTTCATCAAAGGCAGAGTCGTTCAGGTGGGCGTGGGTATCAAAAAGCATTGTTTTTCTCCTTATCCTGTATGACTGCCACAAGACAGCCCATTCTTTCCTCCACACGGGGGTCTGTCAGTACAAAATCCGTCTGGTTGGGGTAGCCGTTAATGCCCTCCCCTGTGCATTTCCCCGCCGCCTCTTTCAGTACCCAAAAGGTCAGTAGGGCCTTATTTTTGTCGTCTGCCGCCATATATTGCGTCATTTCGCCGTGGGCGAGGATTTTTTCTGCAAGAGCAGGATTGACTTTTCGGTCCAATTCCTCTGCATCAATGCCCACAGGACTGTCTGACAAGGCGCAAAAGGCGTGTTTTTTCGTATGGGTAAGGGAAAAATAGACATTTTCCCCGGGGAAATAGGGTTTTCCCCTGTCTGTACGGGCAATTTCCGGAAAGGATCTTCCCGTTTCCTCCCGCCATAGGGTTTCCAGCAGAGCAAGCGCCGTTTCGTGGCCGCTTTTTCCTATAATTTCCGCGCCTGCCACTTGCAGCATTTCCCCACCCCCTTTGTTTTCTCCAGTATACTCCCCTTTATTCTGTCTGTCAATCCGGTCATATCTGTCGGCACGTCCCCATAGACTATCTGCGTAAGGAGGGATGTACCGTGGCAGAAGATCGTTTACCCTTGCCCCACAAACTGACATTAAATGAGCGAAAAAGCCTGATACTTACCGGTACGGCAGAGGTGATCAGTTTTGACGAAAATACCGTTATTCTGAAAACAAATCTCGGTGTATTAACCGTACAGGGGCAGCAGCTTCACCTAAAAACCCTGTCGCCGGAAAACGGGCAGGTAACCTTGGACGGGCAAATCTCCGCATTATTTTATGAAGAGCCCCGGGCTCCCGGCGGGATCCTCCAAAAACTATTCCGATGACTGCTCCGGCGCTTCTTTTTTCCCGGTTCTTGACCGCTTGTCTGTTAGGCGTCGGATTGGGTGTACTCTATGATTTACTTGCCTGTCTGCCCCGTCCTCTTCGCCATATAGGAGACGGCATTTTTGTGGTTGGGTTATTCGCCGTCGGTATCTATTTGGGCTTTGCTGTCTGTGGGGGAGACCTGCGTCCTGTTTACAGCGCAGGGCTTTTTATTGGTGCAGTGGGATGGCACTATAGTCTGGGAAAACTGTTCCGGTCTTTGATTTTCCGGTTTTTCCGTCTTTTGGGGCATATTCTTTCCATAATTTTCAAGCCTTTTGAAAAAATATTTGCAATTATATTACATTTTTTCAAAAAAACATTTGCATTCGTTAAAAAATGGAGTACAATAGAAGAGAAACTTACCTTTATGCGCAGAAGAAAAGGAGGCACCGCTGATGGCTCGCAAAAAGCACACCAGGATCCGCATTCGCTTCAGCCACGGTTCCCCCCTTCTGAAGGTGCTGCTGATCGTTACGATCATTATTTGCACCGTCTCTCTTCTGACTCTGCAGGCGGCCATTACAGACGTAGAAAACCAAACAGAGCTTCTGCGAAAACAGGCCGTGCAGTTAGAAAAAGAGAATCATAATTTAGCAAAGAACATTGCAGAAATCGGCACTGTTCAGGGAATCAAACGCATCGCCTCCCAAATGTTGGATCTTGTGGAAGACGGTGCAAACTTTTTCGTCCCTGATACAACCAATCCCTGACTTATTTTGGAGGAAGCACAAAAAAATATGGAGTTGACCATCGGCACAGTTCTGGACGGCAAAGTAAAGTCCATCACCAATTTCGGCGCGTTTATTTCTCTCCCTGAGAACAAAACCGGTCTGGTGCATATCTCAGAGGTAGCAAGCACATATGTCAGCGACATCCGTCAGCATCTGACCGAGAACCAGGAAGTTAAGGTTATGGTTATCGGGCTTGACGGCGGAAAGGTCAATCTGTCCATCAAGCGGTTGGAGAACAAGCCCCGGCAGGAGGCAAGACCCGCTCCCCGTCGGGAGGAACGTTCTCCCCATCCCTATCGCAGTACTCCCACCCCTCCACCCGCACCCAAAACAGCAGATCAGCTTTTTGAAGAACGGCTCAAGCAGTTTATGAACGAGTCCGACAGTAAGATCTCCGGCATCCGCCAGTATGCCGACCATCGAACAAAAAGCCGCAGAAGGTAAAAATTTATGGCTACTTGTGTTGTTACCGGCGGTTCCCGGGGTATCGGTGCCGCTATTGTGGCAGCGTTTGCAGACCGCGGTGATCGGGTATACTTCCTCTATGAGAAAAACCACGAAGCCGCCGCTTCTGTTACCGCCGCCACCGGTGCTACCGCCATCTGTTGCGATGTAGCAAATGCCGCAGCCGTAGAAAACGCTTTTGCAACCATCGGCAAGGTGGATATTCTCGTTTGCAATGCCGGAATCTATCGCGGCGGGCTCATCCACCAGACACCTGCTGAAGACTGGGATCGGTTATTTGATGTAAATGTAAAAGGCATCTACCATTGTGTAAAAGCCGCAATGCCTGCCTTTTTAAGTACCCACAACGGATGTATCATTAATATCTCCTCTATGTGGGGCCAGGTTGGCGCGTCCTGTGAAAGCGCCTATTCCGCCACAAAAGGCGCTGTCATTGCCCTGACAAAAGCCCTTGCAAAAGAATTGGGGCCCAGCGGCATCCGTGTCAACGCCATTGCCCCCGGCGTAATCCTTACGGATATGTGCGCCGGATACTCCCCCGAGATCTTAGAATCTCTCCGGGAGGAAACCTTTGTGGGACGGAACGGAAAACCGGAAGATATCGCCCAAGCCGCCCTGTATCTGGCCGACGCATCCTTTGTTACCGGTCAGGTCCTTGGTGTTAACGGCGGTTTTATTATTTAAGTAACAAAAGAAACGCTGCAGGAAGACGGTTGCGATCATCCGCAGTACAAGGAGGTTATATACATAATGAAGGTTGCAATTGCTTGTGATCACGGCGCCCTTGAGCTGAAAGAAGCTCTCATCCCTTTCATAAGATCCCTGGGGCACTCTGTGCGGGATTTCGGCACACACTCATCTGCCAGCTGCGACTATCCTGACTATGCCGCCGCGGCCGCCCTGTCCGTTGCTGACGGCGACTGCGATAAGGGTATCGTGCTGTGTACTACCGGCATCGGTGTCTCTATCGCTGCCAACAAGGTTGACGGCATTCGCTGTGCCCTTCTTTCCGATGTGGAGTCGGCAAAAATGACCCGTCTGCACAACGACACCAATATGATGGCAATGGGTGCGGCTGTAGTAAGTCAGAGCTTGGCCTTTTCCATCGTGGAAACTTGGTTATCTACACCGTTTTCCAATGAAGACCGTCATCAGCGTCGCATCGACAAGGTGATGGATTTGGAACGCGGTCAAAAAAAAATGCGACAAGCAAAGCGGAAGGATGTAAGAAGATGCAAGAGATCCGCCAACCCGATCAGCAAAGCAATTAACTTTATTCTGTGCCTGCTTTTGGTCATCTCCCTGTGTTTGCTTCCTTTGGCCAATTTCATTACCAATATGGTCGATCCCGAAAAGCTGGCACAAACCTTGATAGAGTCCGATATACTAAGCTCGTTCCTTGGCGGCGGAGAAGCGCCGGAATCCTCAGAGCCCCTTTCTTCCAGTGATCCCCTCAGCGAGGATTCTTCCGCCGGTCCTGCAAAGCAATCCCGCGCCCGCGCGGCCGCAAGCGAAGACGCAGACAACAATTCCTCTCCCTCCGGTGGAGATCTCGGTGGGATGTTCGGCAACTTGGAAGTTTTTAACGAACTCTTTGGCAGCTTAGGCGGTCTTTTGGAATCAGGTATCATTGATACCGAACAACTGACGTCCGGCCTGGACATTAACCCCGAGGATCTGAATACCGAACAACTGCTGGTAGACCTCTCTAAGAGTCAGCTTGTCGAGGATCTGTCCGCTAAGTTGATTAAAGATACTATGGACGCCGCTATGAGCAGTAACCCCGAAGAGTACCAGTCCACAATCACCGGTGAGTCTTTGAAGGAAACCATAAACAACAATATTGAAGACATTATTGTGATTGTTCAAAACAACCTAACTGAAGAGGCAAAAGCAAACGTAGATCCCGAAGCGCTGAAGAATGCCGTTTCCAGTGCTGTGGCTGCCATACCCACTGAGGAATTGGATTCCGCATTGGAAAATTTCAATCCCGCTAAGACTGTAAGCACCATGGCCCAGGATCCCACAATAGGAGCGGTTCTCAAGATTGTGAAGTTTGTCCACACAGGTGCTCTCCGTGCGATTGTTCTTCTGGTTATTGTAGCCCTTTGCATTCTGGTTGCAATTTCCCGGCTTCCCGGTATACAAGGTATCACTAGCATCGGCATCAGCGCCTTTTTGGCTGGTATGAGTTGCGGCGCTACTTACCTTCTGCTCAGTATGCCTATACTTGCGCAACTGTTCACTGGCCCAGCAGCCTTTGTTGGCGATTTCATTCTTCCCATTTTCAACAGTTTGGCAGAAACTTTCAAGGTCTGTGCAGTCGTCTACAGTGTTCTCGGTGTTGGAACCATTATCTGCACAACCCTCCTTCGCGGCTTCTTTGGCCGGATCTTTGATGTCATTTTCTCTAACGACTAAATCATTCCACACACGATAAACAGCACCCTGTCTAATATCAGACAGGGTGCTGTAAAATAAAGAGGCTTATGATATGAAATTTCTTTGGAAACTTTTCAGCAGATTGCTGGCTTCCCTTCTGTCTATATTGCTTTTTCTTTCCTTGGTGCTGATTCCCCTTATCTCCTTCGTTACAGACACAGCAAAGCCCGAAAAAATCGTTGACCTTATCTTCTCTTCCAGTATCCTCCGGCAGTTTCCCTGTCCCGACCCCCACCGTGTTCTGCTGTCCAATGGCACTGTGGATACCGATGTGGACACGGAGCAGGCGCTAACCAATATGCTCAGGGATCTGCTGTGTAGCGGTGAGATCACCGTGGGAGAGATTATTGATACGCTGAAAGACAAGCTAAACCGCGGCGAATTGGATGTGGCCGGTCTAACAAGGGCTCTGCAATCGCTGATCGACAGCGGTGAGGTGAATGCGGAAGCGCTTCTGGAAAAATTCGGCGTTCCCCTTTCGCTGTATCAGGCATTTTTATCCGCAGAAGGTTCTTTGGATATTGACGCACTGGTGGAGACATTTACAGTGCTGATCAGCAGCGACCTCCTGGATATGGATGTTTTACTGGAGGAAGCCGGTCTATCCGCAGATACGGAAATAAATACTGAGCGTATTATGAAGAAATTGGCAAAAAGCTCCGCCGCCAAGGCGCTGATCTCTACTTACGCCGAGGACGTTCTCAACGCCGCCACCGGCATAGAGGAAGCCCCCACACTGACTGCCGATACTGTTCTGGACATTTTACAACCACATCTGGAAGAGTTGGTTACCATCGTTGCAGACAGTCTTCCCGACAACACCGCAGTTGACCGCCACAAATTGGAAAAGGCCATCCATAAGGCCGCTTCTGCCGCCCTTCCTCCCCTGATAGATACCTTGCCACCAGCCAGGGAGCTGGCAGACAAGGTGATCGACCGGAACGACCCCACTCTTTCTGCCGCAATGGATATTTTGCGGTTTATCCGTAGCGGACATCTGAAGACCGCCGCCATCTGTATTGCTGTTTTGCTGGCGTTGCTCATCTTCCTTTTGCGCCTACCCAGCTTTTCCGGTTTGCGTTGGGTGGGCAGTGAAGCCATTTCAAGTGCGTTGCTTCTCGGCGCTCTTAGCTTTTTTCTGCAGACGCAGTACCTGCGGGACATACTCTCCTCTGCCGCCGCCGGCGCAGAAGGGCTGATCTTTCCTCTGCTTTTCGAGCTTTCTGCCACATTCCTGCCTTTTGCCGTGATCTACGGTGTGTCTGGTCTTGTGCTTGTGGTCAGCAGTAAGATTTTGAACGCTGTCTTTGAGGACCGGGATTAAATTCACATATTTCGCCTCCGACGCATAGAATAGTCGGAGGCGATTTTTATGGCTATTGTAAACACTACCGTACCCATCACTTCAGAGATTAACGACAATATCATCACAGAGCTTGTCAGCACCTATCCCTTTCTGCGAACAGAAATGCTGACCGCCACCGCATTCCAGCGACCTGTCCGCGCCTTAATCTTCGGTACAGGGCCTCGGAAAGTCCTTTTTACCGCCGCACACCACGCCAATGAGTGGATCACCGCCTATATTTTACTGAAATATGCGGAAGAATTGGCAGAGGCGCTCCGCACCGGAGGGAACGTGGGAGATCAAAATGCACAGACACTAAGTGATGCCGTTACCATCTATATGGTACCGCTGGTAAATCCGGACGGTGTGGATCTGGTTACCGGCGCACTACCGCAGGGAGGCCTGCAATATGAGCTTGCCCGGAGACTTTCCGAAAACTACCCGGAAATCTCTTTCCCGGACGGTTGGAAAGCTAATTTGCTGGGTGTCGACCTGAACCTGAACTATCCCGCCGGATGGCTTCAAGCCCGGGAGATTAAATTCTCCCAGGGGTATACCCTTCCCGGCCCACGGGATTATGTAGGGCGTGCTCCCTTAGGACAACTGGAGACCCGAGCACTGGCAGAATATACTGAGCTGGTCAACCCCGCCCTGGTGCTGGCATTCCATACTCAGGGACAGGAGATCTACTGGAACTTTTCCGACATTGAAGTGCCCGGTGCGCGAGAATTGGGAGAAGCGATGGCGCAAGCCAGCGGCTACCGCCTTGCGGATGTTCCCTATAACTCCGCTTTTGCCGGCTACAAGGACTGGTTTATTCAGGAATTTCGCCGTCCGGGCTATACAATTGAAGCCGGGCGAGGGGTCAATCCCCTTCCTTTGGAGCAATTTGATGAGATCTACAGCGACAATTTGCCCCTTCTGAACATTGCCGCCACAGGAAATTTCCCCACGCCTGCATAATTTTCCCACAAAGGGCAAACAATACCTCCGAACACAAATATAGGAGGTTAATGATTCTATGTTACGCTTTCGTTGGCTTTGCCTGATGCTCGCACTGCTGATGCTGCCTATTCCCGCACTGGCGGCAGAGGTGGATTGTGATGCCATCTACTGCTTTACTTCCACAGATTTTCAGGAAACCGATGCCGAGCCCCTTATGGGCGTTTGCATCACAGGTTTACCCGACCCGGACACCGGTACCGTCTTTCTCGGTCCGCGGGTTTTGCAAAAAGGGGACATTTTAACCGCGGAACAACTGGCAAATCTCACATTCTCTCCCTTGCGCACAGAAACAGATACAGTGGCCACCGTTTCTTATCTCCCCATTTATGAAACCCGGGTGGCAAATACTGCTACGCTGTCCATTTCCGTTTTTGGAAAAACCGACCAGCCCCCCATTGCCCAGGATTCCGCCCTGGAAACCTATAAAAATCTGGCAGTGGACGGCAATCTGAAGGTCTCCGACCCGGAGGGGCAATCCCTGACCTATACTTTGGTTCGCGCCCCCAAGCGCGGTCAGGTAGAGCTTGCCGCCAACGGCACTTTTGTCTACACCCCAAAAAAGAATAAGGTTGGTGTAGACTCCTTCACCTATTGCGCCGCAGACGAAGCCGGCAATGTCTCCCGGGTAGCTACCGTAACGGTGCAGATCCTCAAGCCCTCGGATAAACAACAGTATGCCGATACGGAAAACACATCCTGCCGGTTTACCGCAGAATGGATGCGGCACACGGGACTTTTTACCGGCGAGCGCGTCAACGGACAGCTCTGCTTTAACCCAGAAAAGACCGTCAGCCGCGGGGAATTTTTGGCGATGTTGGTAAAAGCACTGGATATCCCGCTGGAGGACACCTCTAACCTGAGTCTCCCGGCAGACACGCCCCTTTGGCTGCAGCCCTATCTTGCCGCCGCTCTGCGGGCAGGGCTCACTGCCGGTTGGCCGGATACCAGTAACTTCTCCGAGGCAATCACCGGTGCAGAAGCCGCTGTAATGCTGCAAAACGCCCTAGATTTGACCGTTTCTCAGGATGCCCTTGCCAACCAGTCCTCGGTAACGGAGGACGGCGAAAGCGTACCTGCCTGGGCAGCTGTTCCTCTTTCAGTCTTAGAGGAAAACGGCATCTATGTCAGCGCATTTGGCACGCTGAACCGTGGTCAGGTCTCCCATATTCTCTATGAGGCCAGCCATTTGGCCGCCCTCTCCGCCGGCGCGGCTCTGTTTCGATAAATTTAACCCGGTAGATTTTCGTCTACCGGGTTTTATCGTAGGGCGGCACGAAGAGGCAACCTTTATTGCCGCAGGTCGCTGCCTGCAAAGTACCGTTTCATCGGTACATAGAGAAGCGCCGCCACAATAAGCGCCAAAAGGGCGCAGGGCAGCATATAAGAGCCGTTATACACAAGGGAGTACAGCTCCGCGCCGTCGAAAGTGCCGATGCCGGGAATTTCGGTAGGCTCATAAATGCGGTAAATGGTTACACCGCTTACATAGTGGACAATAAATCTGCCAAAATTACCCAGCAGGATACCGGGGAAAATGCCCCAACTCTTACCCTTAAACAGACCTGCAAGCCCCAAAGGTGTATAAGCTACCAGGTAATCTAAAATCATAGACTGCCAGCCCCAGGCATAAGCTTCATCCAAGAAAAGCTGCAATATACCAAAGATAAAGCCGGCAAGCAGACCTCTGCCCAAGCCCCAGCGCACAGCATACAAGGCGATGGGAAATGCCGCCAGCGTAATGGAGCCGCCGTTTGGCCACATTGGGAACAGCTTGATGTAGCCCAGGATTTGCGCTATGGCGATAAGGATCGCGCCCTCGCACAGCGCCCGTACATTCAGATGGGTTTTGTTTACATTGTTTTGCATGAAATACCTTCCTTTCTGCGGTCTTTGCCGCTACAGCGCATTCTTGTTATGCGCCGCCGAGCGCAGCGATAAAAATTATCTTTCAGGTTGCTCCGCAGAATTTTTTGTCGGTTCGTTTCTTGCGACACGCAGGAATACTTTGTGTATTTCAAGGGACGCAAGGAGCGAGTCCGGCGAAAAAGAACCGGAGAAGCCAAAAGAGAATTTTTTGAGCTGTGCTCAACAAAAAAATTATCGCATTGCAAACCGTCTGGGTGCAATGCGATACCGAGGCATCTCATATGTGCATCTTTCCCTCCGACGGTACTAACCGTATCAGGTTCACGGGTCGTGGCTACCAAGCCAAATCTCAGCCGGATGCATCCGGCTCCCCGAAGACTATTTGTTATGCGATCTAAGATGATTATATACGACAATTTTCATTTGTCAATACGCAATATTTTTTGTAGGGACCGGCGTCTGCAATTTGTAATTCGTAATTTTGAATTATGAATTGTTACGCCATTTGCTCCGTCAGCTCTCTGCCGCCTAAAATATGGAAATGCAGGTGCTGAACGCTCTGCCGGGCATCCGCGCCGCAGTTGGAAACCACACGGTAGCCATTTCCCAATCCCTCTTCCCGGGCGATTTGGGCAATGACCTCAAAAATATGGGCAACCACAGCGCTGTTATCTGCATTTATCTCTGCTACAGAGCCGATGTGGGTTTTCGGCACTACCAAAATATGGGTAGGGGCTTGGGGATTAATATCCCGGAAGGCATACACGGTCTCATCCTCGTAGACCTTGCCTGACGGGATCTCCCCGGCGATGATTTTACAAAAAATACACATAGCTTTTCTCCTTAAAATATACCGAATACGGCAAGGCTTGCCGTACCCATAATGATTCCTGCCAGTAAAATGCCCAAAGAAACGGCGGCTACCGTGGACTTAAAGCCCATATTCAAAAAGCTGGCGGCAAGGGTGCCTGTCCACGCGCCGGTTCCCGGCACAGGGATGCCCACAAACAGCAACAGCGCCATAAACAGGCCGCCGCGGCCGGTTTTCTTTACGATTTTCTGCCCTGCTTTTTCCCCTTTTTCTACGAAAAAAGCGCAGAATTTGCCGATATACTTCTGTTTGCTGCCCCAAAGGAGGAATTTCCGTGCAAAAAAGTAGATAATAGGCACAGGGACCATATTGCTTGCCGTACAGATTCCCAACGCCATCAGCGGTTCGATTCCATAGCCAATGGCGATGGGTACCGCGCCTCTCAGTTCAATGAGGGGGACCATAGAAATCAAAATGACCAGCAGATACTTTGTCATTAAACAGCTTCCTTTACAAGGACCACGCCCTCTACCAAGTTGGCGTATTCCAGCCTACCCTCGATGGCAACGGTGCGGTCCATCAGGTCGGTCAGTACCACAGCGCCGTCCTTGCACTCGATCCGCATTACATTTTTCATAACGATGGACTCGGGATTGCGGTCATTTTTATAAACGGTAGAAAGACACATAGTAACTCCTTACTTCTGCAGGCTTGCCAGCACAGCGCGCAGCCGCAGATTTCCCTTTTCATAATCACTGACGGCGGCCATTACCTGCTCGTAAGCGGCGCGGCTGCCGATTTCCTCTAATTGCTTGGCAAGACCTGCCAGCTCGTTTGCGTGGGCAGTATTGTGGTTTGCCATATAGGTCATAAGGGCCATCAACTCCTCCATCGGGGTATGCTCGCACTTAGATGCACAGGAGGCACAGCTTCCCTCGCAACCGTGGCTGTGATCGTGGTAGGCATTGCCGTCGTGGAGATGGTCGTGATCGTGGGGATGGATATGATCGTGGCTGTGGGCATGGCTGTGCTCATGGGTGTGGGCTACACCGTCGTGGGTGTGCTCGTGGGTATGGCTATGTTCGTGATCGTGGCTGTGATTGCCAACGTGGTCTTCGTGAATGTGCATAGTATTCTCCTCGCATTTTTCTTTTATTATACCTTTAACAGGGTTTTTAAGCAAGCACTTCTTTTAACCCTTCATGAATTGCACCAATAGAATACAGAGACCCAAAGCACAAAATCGCACCGCCCTTGCCCGCTAATGCAATTGCCTTGCGTACACCGTCAGCAGTACTTTCCGCAGCGGTAGCTTTCGCACCGGCCGCCTTCAAGTAAGCCGCCAGGTCAGAGGCTTCCATTTTTCGGGGATTATCCGGAGTAATGCACACAAATTCGCTGACCAACGGTATTACGGGCTTATACATTTCGCCATAGTCCTTATCTGCCAAAACACCAGTCAGTGCCACTACCTTCCGTCCAACCAAGTAATCCTCAATGTTCTTTACCAACGCTTCAATACACTGGGGATTGTGGCCTCCGTCTATAATGAACAAAGGATCGCGGCTAACAACATCAAACCGCCCGGGCCAGGAAACCTCCCGGATACCGTCATAAATATTCTGCTCCGTAATTTTCCAGCCCTTTTCAATAAGGGTATCTGCCACCGACAGTACCACCGATGCATTATGGAGCTGGTGATTGCCCAAAAGGGGCAATGTTATATTTTTTCTCTCGCCACAGTCAAAAACCTGGCCGAATAAATCTAAGGATTTCAGCTTTAGACCCGCAAAATTTGCCTTTTTCAGCGCAACATTCCGCTGCAGACAAATTTCTTCAAAAACCGCCTCTACAGAGGAAGTTCCCCGGTAAATAACCGCATTGCCGTTTTCCTTGAAGATACCCGCCTTTGTCCGGGCAATTTCTTCCACAGTGCCGCCCAATACGTCGGTATGATCCAATCCGATATTGGTAATCACCGCCACCTCAGGGGTTCTTATCACATTGGTGGCGTCAAATTCGCCGCCCATACCAACCTCTAAAACCACAATATCACAGTTTTTCCGCTTAAAATACTCAAAAGCAATGCAACACACCAGTTCAAACTCTGTGGGGCATTCCTCCATAGAATCTGCCAGAGGCTTAACATATTCCGTAATTTCCACCAAATCCTCGTCGCTGATTTGCTCTCCGTTGATCTGCATACGCTCGTGGAAACGGTAAATGTAAGGAGAAGTGTACAGGCCGGTGCGGTAACCTGCTTTCTGCAGAATAGACGCAGTCATCGCCGCAGTGCTTCCCTTGCCATTGGTACCGGCAATATGAATAAATTTCAGATCATCCTGGGGGTTTCCCATTTTGGCAAGAAGCGCCTGGGTGCGGCTCAAGCCAGGGATACTGC
Organism: Oscillospiraceae bacterium; assembly: GCA_015068165.1. Lineage (GTDB taxonomy): Bacteria > Bacillota > Clostridia > Oscillospirales > Oscillospiraceae > Faecousia. The sequence continues at coordinate 22,006 of SVKZ01000008.1, read as the reverse complement.
CTTTCCAAAAAACGGAATGGATATACTCAATAGCTTCATTTACATTCATAGTCGTTACTCCTTATTCTGTCTTTTTCTGGCAGGCCACAGGCCCATTCTGGTAAAGATCCGGGATTTGAACAGCAAATAGATTACCAACACATCCAAAACGCCTGTTATTGCAAACTGGACGGATCGTGTAGTGAGCTTCAAAAGAAAGCTCTGCAAAAAAGTACCTGTGGGGTATACAATCGCAAGGGTCATACTTTGATATAGCAAAGAACCAAAAACCACCGGAGGCAGAAGACTTGCTGTTAACCGGGAAATTGTTACCCCTTTGGAAAGGAAATGCCGGAAAAGACCTCCGCAAACGCCATATAGAATAGGCGGCACACAGAAAATCGGATTAAATCCGTATGGGGAAAACAGTGTACCGGTAGCATCTGCCACAAAGCCCACCAAACCGCCGGCCAAAGGCCCAAATAACATACCGGCAATAAAAATAGGCACTGCTTCAATAGAAAAGCGTGTAGAAGAATCCAGCATTGGAATAATCATTCGCGCCAATACCACGCTAAGTGCCGACAATAAGGCACAGTAGGCAAGCGTTTTCGTTGCCATAAGTCGCTTTTTATTTTGCATAATTTCAGCCTCCTAAAAAGATGATCCTGACGACACCTGCTTTCCCGGAAGAAAAAGAAAACCCCTTGCGCAAAAGCGCAGGGGAGTAATTTTTTCCTTCAGCGGACAAAGGCAGCGCTATCGTGGCAGGCCTGTTACCCGACCGAGTATCGCTTCGCATAAAGGAAGGCTCCATTATGGTGCAGCGGGTGCGAAGACCTCATCGCGGACAAGTCCTTCGTCTGCCAGACAACTCCCCATTTTGGCAGCACTTGACGCGAGATCTCCTACTCTGTTCCCCCCTATCATATACGATGTTGCAGAAAAAGTAAATAGTAAATTCGTGCATTTCGATGTTTTTTTACTTATTACCTATATGTAATGCGTTCAAAACTTGTCCGATTTGTTATTTTTCCATAAAATAGGATGGTTTTTTTAGTAAAAAGGCCTTGCCTTTTGTGGATTATTACGGTATAATTCCTTTATTATAAGGGGGAATGTTTATGGGCGAATTGATTGCCGTTCTGTCCGGCAAAGGCGGAACAGGGAAAACATCTGTTTGCGCTGCCTTGGCTACCTCCCTTGCCCATCTCGGAGAGACGGTGCTGTGTATTGATTGTGATGTAGGTCTGCGGAATTTGGATATTGCCCTTGGCCTTTCAGAGGAAGGTGCCCTTTCCTTTGCAGATGTGTATAGCGGGGAATACAGCCTGACCATGGCAACGGCCCATCCCTTTTTCCCCGGTCTGCAATTTCTTACCGCCCCTATGGGCTGTAGCGCCGCCGATGTAGATTTTGAAGCCTTTGCCCGTCTTTTAGAGCAAGCACGACAACAGTTTTCTTACATATTTTTGGATGCCCCCGCAGGCATTGAAGCCGGTTTTTCCTTAGCCGCCCAATATGCTGACCGGGTAATCCTGGTTACCAACTCCGATCCTGCTTCCATTCGGGATGCTTCCCAAGCTGGAAACATTCTGGAGCAAATGGGAAAAACCAATATGCGGCTGATTGTAAACCGTATCCACAAGCGAACCGCAGAGGCTATGGATCTTACCGTAGACGATATTATGGACCGGGCAGGTCTTCCGTTGCTTGGTATCGTACCCGAGGATGTAAATGTGGTCCTTGCCGCCGCAAAGGGTCAGCCGCTGATCCGGGCATCCCGGGGCGGCGCAGCAGCAGCCTGCCGCAGAATTGCAAAAAGAATTACAGGGCAATCTGTACCTGTCCGTCTTTGACCGAAAGGAGTGTTCTTTATGAATATTGCATTTTTGGCCCACGATAAGAAAAAAGAGCTGATGGTTAAGTTTTGCACAGCTTATAAAAGCATACTGGCAAAGCATAACCTTTTAGCCACAGCAACCACCGGTCGGCTCATCGCCGATAATACAGGCCTGCCCATTTCTCTGCTGCTGTCCCATAAGCAAGGCGGACATCAGCAGATCAATGCCCGTATTGCATATAATGAAATTGATCTTGTCATCCTCTTCAGCGACCCTAACTCCATTGACGTTGCAGATGACAGTCAGATGTTGGAGACCATCCGCCATTGCGACCGGCACAACATCCCCATCGCCACCAACTTAGGCAGTGCGGAGATTGCCATTATGGGTCTGCAACGGGGCGATCTGGACTGGCGGGAAATGTACCGCAATAAAACCCGTTATTAAGATAATATTGCCTTGCTGCCAAGGCAGCAAGGCATTTCTTTTCAATTTGGAGGTTCATTTATGGAAAGAATTAAACCCCGGACTCTGTCCGGTTTTATGGAGCTCCTGCCCCAAAAGCAGGCGCAATTTGAGCGGATGACCGAGATCCTGCGTACCACCTATGGTCTTTACGGCTTTGCCCCTCTGGACACGCCTGCCATTGAGGATGCCCAAATTCTCCTTGCCAAGGGCGGCGGTGAAACAGAAAAGCAAATCTACCGCTTCCAGAAGGGCGACAACGACCTGGCTCTGCGGTTTGACCTGACCGTTCCTCTGGCAAAGTATGTTGCTCTCCACGCAAACGAGCTGGCCTTCCCCTTCCGCCGCTTCCAGATCAGCAAGGTTTACCGGGGCGAGCGGGCGCAGCGCGGCCGTTTCCGTGAATTTTATCAGGCAGATATTGACATTATCGGCGACACCAAGCTGGACATTCTCAACGAGGCGGAAATTCCCGCCATCATTTATCGGGCATTTACCGGTTTTGGCCTGTCCCGCTTCCAAATTCGGGTCAATAACCGCAAGATTCTCAACGGCTTCTACGCGATGCAGAGCTTGAGCGAGCAAAGCGGCGATGTGATGCGGACGGTGGACAAGCTGGATAAAATCGGCGCAGAAAAAGTCCGGAAAATCCTTACAGAGGATTTGCAAATTTCCCCTGAGAAAGCCGACGCGGTGTTATCGTTTATTGCCATTCGTGGTACAAACGAACAGGTTCTTACCGCATTGGAAGGCTACCGGGGACAAAATGAGCTATTCGACAAGGGCTTGGATGAGCTTAACGCTGTTACCAGAAATCTCTCGGCTTTTGGCGTTCCGGAAAATAATTTTGCAGTGGATCTTACCATTGCCCGGGGTTTGGACTACTACACCGGCACGGTTTATGAAACCACCCTTTTGGATCATCCGGAGATTGGCTCTGTCTGCTCCGGTGGCCGGTATGACGACTTGGCTGGTTACTACACCGACCGTCAGCTTCCCGGCGTGGGCATTTCCATTGGTTTGACCCGTCTGTTCTATGTGCTGGACGAGCAGGGTCTTCTTAATCCGGAGCTTCCCTGCGCCCCCGCCGATGTGCTGGTGCTACCGATGACAGAGGATATTGCCCCCGCCATTTCTCTGGCTGAAAGTCTCCGCAGCCAGGGTATTCGGGTGCAGCTTTACGGCGAACAGAAGAAATTCAAGCAAAAAATGTCCTATGCAGACAAGCTGGGCGTTCCCTTTATTATCCTTTTGGGCGAGGACGAGCTGGCGCAAAGCAAATGCGCCGTAAAAAATATGGTTACCGGCGAGCAAGTCCTTTTGACTGCAGACGAAGCCGCAGCGCACATTCTCTCCGGCAAATACACCGGCCCTATCATTTTGGAAAATTAAAGGAAAAGGCAGTGCCAAACGGCACTGCCTTTTTATTAGCAATAAAAGTCCTTAATTTTCTTGGCGCGGCTGGGATGACGCAGCTTGCGGATGGCCTTGTTTTCAATCTGGCGAATACGCTCACGGGTAACGCCAAAATTCTGACCCACCTCTTCCAGGGTATGGGTGCGACCGTCGTACATACCAAAGCGCATACGCAGAACATCGGCTTCCCGCTCGGTCAGCGTATCCAAAATTTCCTTCAGTGCCTCTGCCAGCATAGCATTAGAAGTGGCATCTGCAGGGCCGGGTGTGCGCTCGTCTTCCACGAAGGAGCCGATGGAGGTATCTTCTTCATCACCCACAGGCGTATCTAAAGAAAGGGTATCCGCAGCGGTGCGGTTTGCCTCGATAATCTTTTCAACCGGCAGATTCAGCTCTGCGGCAATCTCTTCCACAGTAGGCTCTCTGCCCAACTCCTGCACCAATTTGCGGTTGCAGCGGGTGGTCTTATTGATAACCTCTACCATATGCACCGGCACACGGATTGTCCGGGCCTGATCCGCAATGGCGCGGGTGATGGCCTGCCGGATCCACCAGGTGGCATATGTAGAGAATTTGTTTCCCTTTGTCCAGTCAAATTTGTCAACAGCACGGATAAGACCGGTATTGCCTTCCTGAATCAAATCCAGAATGTGAAGGCCGCGGCCGGAGTACTTCTTTGCAATAGAGACAACAAGGCGAAGGTTTGCCTCGGTCAGCTTATTTTTGGCCTTCTGGTCGCCTTCGGAGACACGCTTGGCCAAATCCACTTCTTCTTCCGCTGTCAAAAGCGGAATCTGACCGATTTCTTTCAGGTACATACGTACCGGATCATCCAGGTTAAACTCCGCAGCCAGGTCAACCGGGTCTACCAGAATCTCTTCCTCCAGATTGTCCAGCTCGCCATCTGCAAGATCATCGCCCAAGCCGTCCAAATCATCGCCAATGTCCAAATCCAGCTCTGCGCTGATGACCTGAATGTTCATAGCCTCCAGGCGGTCATAGATCTCCTCGATCTTTTCAGGCGTCAAATCCAGCTTTTCAAGCTCAGCCGTCAAGTCAGATGCGCGGATCATTCCTTCTTTTCTGGCTTGTGCAATCATTGCCTGAATGGCTGTCTGGGCATCCTCAGCGCCCTTGGCCACCTTTTTTGTATTCCCCATGATACTTCCCTCTTTGTTCGGTATTTTTGTTTTTTCGCAACACCGTATGACTATACCCTGATTTTTGTATTTCGGCAAGGGTTTTTTCCGAAATTTTTTCAAAAAAAGTGGAATTGGGCGATTTTTGCCCTGTCTTTACACAGTATTCCCCGTATTTTTCGAAAAAATACAGTTTACATCCGGGGGGAAATTCAGTATAATTAGGGAAAATGCGGCGTACAGCCGTTTTTCTTTACTGAGGTGCAAGCTATGACTGAGCTTTCAAAAATTCGTAATTTTTCCATCATCGCCCATATTGACCACGGCAAGTCCACCCTGGCAGACCGGCTATTAGAGGCCTGCGACGCAGTAGAATCCCGGCAGATGGAACAGCAGATGCTGGATTCTATGGACTTAGAGCGGGAGCGGGGCATTACCATCAAAGCTACCGCCGCTACATTGAAATATAAAGCAGACGACGGGGAAGTCTATTCCCTGAACCTGATTGACACCCCGGGCCATGTGGACTTTAACTACGAGGTTTCCCGGTCCTTAGCCGCCTGTGAGGGCGCCGTGCTGGTAGTGGACGCTTCTCAGGGTGTAGAAGCACAAACCTTGGCAAACACCTATCTTGCCATTGACGCAGGGTTGGAGGTTTTGCCTGTCATCAACAAAATCGACCTGCCTGCCGCCCGTCCTGCGGAAGTGAAGGCTGAGGTGGAGGATATTATCGGCATCCCCGCCCAGGACGCCCCGGAAATTTCTGCCAAAAACGGCATTAACATCCACGATGTGCTGGAAATGATCGTCCGGGATGTACCTGCCCCCTCCGGCGACCGTACCGCCCCCCTGCAGGCATTGATTTTTGACAGTCAGTACGATCCTTACCGGGGCGTCATTGTCTACACCCGAGTCAAAGCCGGTACGGTAAAGGCCGGTATGGATATTAAAATGATGGCCACCGGCGCTGTGTATAAAGTGGTAGAAGTCGGCACAATGAGCCCCATGGGGCTGATTCCCGCGGACGCTTTGGGTGCAGGCGAGGTAGGCTACATTACCGCTTCCATTAAGACCGTGGCTGATACCCAGGTTGGTGATACCGTTACTACCGTGGAAAACGGTGCAAAAGAGCCTCTCCCCGGCTACCGTCCGGTACAGCCTATGGTTTTCTCCGGCGTGTATCCGGCTGACGGCGCAAAATATCAGGACCTCCGGGAGGCTTTGGAAAAGCTAAAGCTCAACGACGCCTCTATGTCCTACGAGCTGGAAAGCTCTGTTGCCCTCGGCTTTGGCTTCCGATGCGGCTTTTTGGGGCTTCTGCATATGGAGATCATTCAGGAACGGCTGGAACGGGAATACAATTTGGATCTCATCACCACCGCACCCAACGTTGTCTACCGGGTTACCAAAAACACCGGCGAGGTGATTATGGTTGCAAACCCCCTGGATTACCCCGATCCTATGGAAATCCAGCTGGCGGAAGAGCCTTTTGTGAAGCTGAACCTTATTGCTCCCCAGGAATATGTAGGCAATATGATGGATCTCGCCCAGCAGCGCCGGGGCGAATTTAAGGATATGGTCTATTTGGATGCCAATCGGGTGGAGCTACACTACGAAATGCCGCTAAACGAAATTATTTACGACTTTTTCGATGCGCTGAAATCCCGCACCCGGGGCTACGGCTCGCTGGACTATGAGCTGATTGGCTACCGTCCCAGCCGCCTTGTAAAGCTGGACATTCTCTTAAACGGCGATATTGTGGACGCCCTGAGCTTCATTCTCTTTGCGGATAACGCCTATCCCCGGGCCCGGAAAATCTGCGAAAAGCTGAAAGAGAACATCCCCCGTGCCCAGTTTGAAATCCCTGTGCAAGCGGCCATCGGCGGCAAGATTATTGCCCGGGAGACCATTAAGGCTCTGCGGAAGGATGTGCTTGCCAAGTGCTACGGCGGCGACATTACCCGAAAGAAGAAGCTGCTGGAAAAGCAAAAGGAAGGCAAAAAGCGGATGCGTACCTTTGGAACCGTTGCCGTTCCGTCCGAAGCCTTTATGGCAGTACTGAAATTAGACGAAAACTAAACTATAATACTGTAGGGCGGGGGCTTGCTCCCGCCGCCAAAAACTACAGTTTTTTGATTCCTTATTGGGAATTACTCATTTATTGCCTATAGGCAATGTTGATTTGTTTCTCAAATCAACCGGCGGGAGCAAGCCCCCGCCCTACAACTGTCAAATCCGGAGTTATACTATGCCTATTTTTGCAAGAAAACACAAAAAGCCCCTTGGTATTTATGTCCATGTGCCCTTCTGCCGGAGTAAATGCGCCTATTGCGACTTTTACTCTCTGTGCGACGAAAAATACAAAGAGGATTATATCGGCGCCGTCTGCGAGCATATCCGGGAGGCCGGGGAAGCCGCCTCGCTGCATATTGTAGATACCATCTATTTTGGCGGCGGCACACCCAGCTTTTTAGGGGGCGAGGAGTTGAGTCTGATTCTCTCCACCATCCGGAAGCACTTTGATGTTACCGACGATGCGGAGATCACCTTTGAAGCCAATCCCGACTCCGTTACGGACAGGTTGCTTCACCGTCTGCGCAGTGAGGGCTTTAATCGGGTCAGCCTGGGCATCCAGACCGATAACGACGAGCAGCTTGCCCTCCTGGGTCGTCCCCATAATTATGAGCAGGCTGTGGAGGCTGTAAAAAAAATCCGCAAGCACGGCTTCCGGAATTTGAGCGTAGATTTAATGTACGGTCTGCCCGGCCAATCCATCCAAAACTGGATTCACGCTTTGGCAACCACCGTAAAATTAGAGCCGGAGCACATCAGCTGCTACGGCTTAAAGCTGGAGGAAGGAACGCCCCTGTATGAAAAAGCACCGGAATTAGACATCCCGGACGATGATTTACAGGCGGATATGTATTTATCTGCCATCTCCTTTTTGGCAGATAAGGGCTATCGCCAATATGAAATTTCTAATTTCTGTAAAAAGGGCTGTGTCTCCCGCCACAATCTGAAATACTGGCAGGGCGGAGAATATTTGGGCTTCGGGCCGGACGCCAGCTCGGATTTTGGGGGTCAACGGTTCACCGTTGTGCGAAATTTACGGACTTATATCGACGGAATTGCAGAAAAAGGCCAGGTGATTCGGGATGTACAGGATGTCCCCTTCCGGGAACGGGCTGTTGAGTACTTAATGATGCGTCTGCGTACCGTTTCCGGCATTGACCCCAAGGAATACGAAAATACCTATTTGCTTCCTTTTGCCCCCCTGGCACAAAAATTAGAAGAATGCCGCAAACGGGGGTTGGCGGTCTGCACCTTTGACGGCCGCTGGCATTTGACCGGCGAAGGTTTCCTCTTGTCCAACGACATTATTTCTGACCTGCTTTTAATTCAGGATAACTGCAAGCCCATTGCCAAGCGAAGAAAATAGTTGACAGTTGATAGTTGACAATTAAGGAATCGCTACGCGATGATTACAAATTAGTCCGCAAAGCGGACACCATAATTGTCAATTGTCCATTAAAAAAGCCTCCCGGTTGGGAGGCTTTTCTTATTCTTTAGCAGCAGCCGCAGTTGTGATCACAGCCACAGCCGTTATTGGATACATAGCCGCCATTGCCGCCACAGTTGCAGAACAACAGGATGAGAACGATAATCCAGCACCAGTTGCCACCACAGAAACCGTTATTATTGCACATAATACTTACCTCCGAAAAATTACTTGCGGCATTTGCCGCTCATTCCAAGTTATTCCGCAGAGGAAAAAGTGTTACAATCAAAAGAATAAGAAAATGACCTCACCCGACCTTGCTTCGCTCGGCCACCCTCCCCAAAGGGGAGGGTTATCTTCCCCTTTGGGGTCGCGAGTCCGAGCACTGCCTGAGGCAGAGAAAGCGAGGGCACCGCAAACGGAAGGTGGCATTTGCAAGGCACAAGCAAATGACGGATGAGGTTTTATTATGCATTCCCTTCGTTTTCCACGGGCTTCTTATGGCGGTGGTAACGGCGGTGATGGTACCGGTGGTTTTTCTTCTTTTCAGAAGCTGCCTCCTCGGAAGCAGGTGCCGGGGCAGGCATTGCTGTCCCTTCCTGCGCAGGCACAGCCTCCTTTACCGCCTTATGCCGGCGATTGCGGCGATTGCGGCGTCCCTCTTTCTTTTCCTCCCAGGGTGCTTCCTCCTCAGCAGAGGTCTCCTCTGCGATGGTTTCCTCGCTGTAGCGCATACGGATAGAGTCTAAGTAGCGGGTATTTTCTTCTTCCCGCTCCTCTTTTTTCTTCCGCTTGCCACCGCCGGAGATGGGTGCCAGATCCGCCGGGATGGGGGGATCGGTCTTCTTGGCCTTGCCACTGCGCAGGACGGCAATATCGGCATTTTTATGCCAAACAGCCGTTTCGGTCTGCTCCTCCAGACGGACTTTTACCCGTTGACGCAACAAGTCCACCTCAATGACCGTCCCGCGGCCGTCCGGGGTATCCACAAAGGACTCATTTTTGGGTGTGGTTTTCAGCAAATCCTCATAGGCATCCTGCTCATATTTCAGACAGCACATCAGTCTGCCGCAGGTGCCGGAAATTTTGGTGGGATTTAAGCTCAGGTTCTGGGTTTTTGCCATTTTAATGGAAACCGGCTGAAAATCTTCCAAGAAACTGCCACAGCAGAACGGTCTTCCGCAAATTCCCAAGCCGCCCACCATCCGAGCCTTATCCCGAACGCCGATCTGCCGCAGTTCGATCCGGGTATGGAACTGGGACGCAAGGCTTTTTACCAGCTCCCGGAAATCCACACGCTCATCGGCGGTAAAGAAAAATAGGATCTTGCTGCCGTCAAAGGCACATTCGGCAGAAACAAGCTGCATATCCAGCCCCATTTCCTCTATCTTCTGCTGACAAATCTTATGGGCCTTTTCCTCTTTCACCCGGTTTTCCGCCACAATTTTCTCATCCTGGGCGTTTGCCAGACGGATGACCTCCCGCAGAGGGGAAACCACTTCCATTTTATGAATAGTATGGTTTCCGCCGGCGCAAATGCCATACTCAGGACCCCGGGCAGTGTCAATAATCAGGTGGTCGCCTGCGGTATAGGTCTTGCCTGCCGGGTCAAAATAATATATTTTCTGCCCGGTGCGGAACTGAACGTCCACTACCTCTACGGCATTATTTTCTTCCTGGGGTGTCTTTATTTCTTCCATAATTTATCTCCTTATTAACGCAGTTGCCATAAAAGCTTTCCGCAAAGGGCGGCTACCGATACATTTCCCTGGGCATACTGCATTGCATTTTGTATTTCCTTGTAGGCACCCATCAGCTCCCGGGCGCTACGGGCTGCGCCCAAGGCTTGCTCTGCCTCTGTTGCCCCCGTCTGTCCGCTGCGGTATACCAGCGCACCCCGCAAAAGGGTTGCCCAGACAGACAGTTCTTCCGTAAATTTATCCCGCTTCCATTTTTCCATAGAAACAAGGAGCATTGCTATCCCCAGTCTGTCCCGGGCGGCAAAAGCGCGGGCAAATTCCTCCGTTTGGGGAGACGCCTCCTCTGCCTCGGCAAGTATTTGCTTGGCCTGCCCCAAATAGCCGCCACTACGGTGGATTGCCGCCTCCCGCATATCCTCAGCGGTATCCGGAAATTCCTTTATTAAGGCAGAACGCAAAATTTCCGGCGTTAACGCCTGCAAATGTAGCTCCGTACACCGGGAGCGGATGGTGGGAAGCAGTTTTTCCGGGTTATCCGTCAGCAGCAGGAACGCACCGTAGGACGGTGGCTCTTCCAGCACCTTTAGTAAGGCATTTTGCCCCTCCGGGCCTAATTCCTGGGGGAAAATATAAATTTTTCGCTGGCCTTCATTGGGACGGATAAATATGCTTTCCCGCATTTGGCGCACGATCCGCACCGAAACGGTCTTATGCTCCGGGTCCTCCACCCAAATCACATCCGGGTGGGTATTTTGCAGTGCTTTCCGGCAATCCTTGCACACACCGCAAGGCTTTTCCCCTGCCGTACACTGCATTGCCGCCGCAAGTAGCCGTGCCAATGTCTTTTTTCCCGACCCTAAGGGCCCGGAAATCAGATAGAAATGGGATATACGGCCTTGCCGGATCGCGCCGGTCAGGTTTTCTTTTAATCTGCTGTTTCCCAGCAAGGTCTCAAAACCCATAATTTACTCCTCAATTTGTAATTCGTAATTTATAATTATTAATTATCCTCTTTTAGCCCCACAGTGCCGACAGCATGGGAACGATCTGCTTTTTCCGGCTCATAATATGGGGCAGGAACACGGCATTGCCCTTAGGCTCTGCACCAAAGGCTTGCCGAACGGTCTCCTCGTCGCCGGCATAGATGACTTGCGTACCTTCTTTGAGCACATCGGTGAGCATGAGTATCACCACAGAGAAGCCTCTTGTCTTTTGCAAATTCTTCATCAGCGGCAAAAATTCATCCTTGCGCTCCAACATTTTGGGGCTGTCCACACAGGTAACCTGCGCCACCGCAAAATCGTGGCCGGCAATGTGAAATTCCTTATAATCGGCATAGAGCAGCTCTTCCGCCGTCCGATTTTCCAACGCCGAGGTAAAAATATCCCGCCCCAGCTCCTCCAAAGAGATATTGGCGATTCGCGCCATTCGCTCGGCCGCCCGCACATCCTGAGGGGTGCAGGTGGGAGATTTGAACATAACTGTATCGGAAAGAATGGCCGCCGCCATCATACCCGCCATTTTTTCCGATGGCAAAATGCCCTTATCCTGGAACATAGAAGCGATGATGGTATTAGTAGAGCCTACCGGCTCATTGCGGACGTAAATCGGATTATTGGTCTGAATATCTGCCAGACGGTGATGGTCGATAATTTCCAAAATTTCCGCTTCCTCCAGGCCGGGAACCGACTGGGAGGCCTCATTGTGGTCCACCAGCACCACCCGTTTTCTCCGGGGACGGAGCAGATGGTAACGGGTCAGAACGCCCACAACCTTTTCCTTTTCGTCCAAAATGGGATAGCAGGGATAGCGGTATTTGAGCACCTGCTCCCGGACCTCATCCACCCGGTTTTCCAAGTGGAAGCTGATGGGCTCTGTAATGCGGCAAATGCGCCCGACAGGGGTGGACAGGAACAAAAGCCTTGCGGCCCGGTAAGCATCATGGGGCGTGGCAATAATGCAGGTCTTTGTTTCCATTTCCCGGAGCTCTGCCTGCAGCTCTGCCTGACAGACGATCACACAGCTGACATTGGCTTCCAATGCTTTTTTAATCATTTCCGGCTGATCGCCGCAGATCACAATGCTGTTTTGCCGGAAATTCAGCAAGCTTTCCCGGCTTTGGGGCAGAGCGATAATCACCTCGCCTGCCACGGTGTCCGTCAGCTCACCGGCTTCATTGAGAATTTTGCCGTCCAACACAGACAGTAAGTTAAACAGCGGAACAGCATCCAGGTTGCCACCGTCAACCATAGACATATGGTAATTTGCCACATCGTCCCGGGACAGCAGGCCAAACAGCGTACCGTCCTCATTGACAACGGGAATGGCGTGCACACTCCTGTATTCCTGAAGCAGGAACCAGCCCCGGTCCACCGTTACCGCCGGGGACAAAAAGGGCGGTGTATCGAAATCCAGGTCCCGAACCTGGGTGTACATATCTGTAATGCGCTTGGGAGGCTGAAAACCGAACCGATCCAGCACCATCTGAGTCTCATCGGATACACGGCCAAGACAGGCCGCCTCATATTCCCGGTCGCCCACGGCGTTACGCAAAGCGGCATAGGCCATTGCGGCAACAATAGAGTCTGTATCCGGATTTCTATGACCTGTTACATAAATAGGATCCATATTATTTCCTCCTTCAAAAAGGCTTACTTGACAGTTGATAATTGATAGTTGAGAGTGGACAGTTGATCGTTTTGGTTGTCATTGCACAGGCGGCTTTACCGCCTGTGGCAATCTAACCGGCATAATCTATCAATTACACCGTAGGGGCGAGCATCGCTCGTCCGAACCGTCCCCACAACATTGTACCAGCCTGCGACCTTTGCGGACGGCCAATGGCCACCCCTACATTTTGTCGCACACTCGCAGGTTATCGTAGGGAACGGGTTTCCCGTCCCGCAAATACACTTGCTCTTAAAGCGTAATTTCTCCCGCCAGACTGATTTCAAAGAGCTTTTTGATCTCCTCCGGGGTCATTCCCTGCCCTATTCCCCACATCAGCTTGGTCATTGCCGCTTCACTGGTCATATCCCAGCCTTGAATGACCCCCATATCCAGCAGGCGGTTTCCCACCTGATAGACCCGCAAATTGGCGCTGTCGTACAAGCATTGGGTGGTAACTACCACGCTGATGCCCATTTCCACCGCCCGACGGATGCCGTGCAGACCCCGGTTTAATACATTGATGCCCCCCAGGCCAAAGGCCTCGATCACGACGCCCTTGTAGCCCATTTCCGCCAATGCTTCAAAAATGGCAGGGGAAAGACCGGGTGTGAGCTTGAGCAAAAACACATTTTTGCTGATTTCCGGCCGCAGTGCCGCAGGACCTGCACAAACGGGCAGATTTTCCTCTGCTATGGCAAGTCCACGGTCTGTAACCCGGGCTATATAGCCGGTATTGATGCTCTCAAAGGCAGAAAAGCCGGAAGCCCGTACCTTTACGGAACGGCAGCCCAGCATCACCTTCCGATCAAAGGCCACAAACACACCGGGAATACCGGAGGCCGCCATTGCAAAGGCCGTCCGCAGGTTGTCCGGTCCATCAGATAGCATATGCGACAACGGAAGCTGGGAGCCGGTAAACACCACAGGAATATCAATTCCCGGCAACATAAAAGTCAAGGCTGATGCGGTATAGGCCATCGTATCCGTGCCGTGGGCGATCACAATGCCGTCGCATTTGCCCCGTTCCTCGAAAACCGCGGCGGCAATGGCCTGCCATTCATCCGGACGGATATTAGAAGAGTCCAGACAGAAAATATCCCGTACCCGCACATCATAGTAGGCTGAGAGATTGGCAATTTCCTGTTCCAATTCCTTAGGCCCGCCGGGCTCTAAGCCCTCTGTGCCTTGACGGGAAGCAATGGTGCCGCCGGTAGTCATCAGTAAAATATGTTTTTCTTTTTTCATAACAGCCATTTCTCCCCATACTCTTTCATCATCTATTATAGACGCAGAAAAAGAAAATAGCAAGGGAAATCTGCTGTAAAGTTGACAGTTTAAGCGTGGATAGTTGACAAATATGGTATCGACTTGACCAATACCATATTTGTCAGTTGTCAACTATCCATTACCAACTAAAAAGACCGCCATATGGCGGTCTTTTCTCATTTTTTCTTCTTTACAAAGCTGCCGAACAGCAGGCAGGACCATAAAAAGAGGCTGATAACCCAGGCCTGGCTGCTGATCATCGGGGTGGATACCACGATAAGCAATCCGTACATCCGATCTCCCACTGCCTCTGTGGATGGCAGCGTCAGCACATTGCCGATGAGGGTCAGTACCGTAAGAGAAAGAGAGGCAATGCTTAGATAGCGAATAACGCGAATGGTCTTTTTGTCTTTCGCGCCAACTGCTTCGTACAGGAGAATTCCCCCAGGCAGGAAAAAGCCGATGGAAATAAGGGCAAATATCGCCTGTAAAAGGCCGTTTTCGGTACGGATAAACCCCAATATCGTACATAAAACATACATTATAGCCCAGATAAGGGCTATCTTTCCTTTTCTCGACACATCTCTCGCCTCCCCTTTTTTATAGTTTATCCTATTTTTACCAAAATAGCAACCCATAATCCCCGCTTTTTGCCCTTTCGGTAAAAAAAGCTGGACACCGGGTTTTTATTCTGTTATAATCCAAATATTAGAAAGTATGGAAGGAATTTTGCCTATGAAATGTCCCTTTTGCGGATATGAGGACAGCAAAGTAATCGACTCCCGCCACGCAGAGGACGGATTCAGCATCCGCCGCCGTCGGGAATGTCTTTCCTGTCAGAAGCGCTTTACTACCCACGAAAGTCTGGAGAGTCAGCCTATCATTGTTGTTAAGCGGGACGGTTCCCGGCAAAATTTTGACCGCACCAAGGTTATCAATTCTATGATGCACGCCTTTGACAAGCGGCAGGTAGATATTGCGGATTTGGATCGGATCGCCACCGAGATTGAGCAAACCTTGCAGAACACCTTATCCCGGGAGGTCAGTACAGACCATATCGGCGAGCTGGTAATGGCACGGATCAAGCCTCTGGACGAGGTGGCATACATCCGTTTTGCCTCCGTCTATCGCCGTTTTCAGGACGTGCAGAGCTTTATTCACGAAATCAATCAGTTTTTGGAAGAAAAATAAGGAGTCCCTATGGATGCCATAATGAATTTATTGAAGGAATTTGATCCTGCGGCTCTGCTGCCGGACATTTCCCTTGTTGTGGGTATTATGGAGGTTTTTGCAAGGATTCTGATCCTTTTGCCCCCGCTTATTCTCGGCGGCCTGGGTCTTGCCTACTTCTTTAAGCCCATTAAGGAAGCCAATCACATTTTCGGCTACCGTACATATTTCGGTATGGGCAGTGTTGATGCCTGGAAGTACACCCAAAAGCTTGCCGGCTTCATTTATATGTGTTTAGGCGGTGTGCTGACGCTGGCAATGATTATCGTCAATCTTGTGCTCATCGGCAAAGACACCTTAACCCTGCTGACCACCGCCGCAATTTGCCTTGTGATTGAGGTTATCCTCACCGGGCTTGCTGTTCTTGCTCTGAATATCTTTTTAATCATTCGTTACGACCGGGACGGCTACCGCCGCGGGCAAAGATAAAAAACATATTACGGCCTGCTGAATTTTCAGCAGGCCGTTTTGCTTTTTATAGCGGGACGGGAAACCCGTCCCCTACAATCATTCTGTATTACTTATCTGCGCCCATCAGGATTTTTGCCAAATCGGAATCTCTGTCCAGGATAACCGTCTTATTATCGCCGGTTAAGCTGCTTTCCAGAGCTTCCAGTGCCAGGGTAAATTCGTAAAATTCCCGCTTATCCTTGGAGTTATAAGCCTCGGCAAGCAGGCGCATATACTCACTTTCGCCCTCGGCTTCCAGCTCTGCGGCTTTTGCTTCCGCATCGGAAACGATGATATTTACCTGCTTATCCACCTCATTGCGGATAATGGAGGCTTCGTAATTACCGTCTGCCGCGAATTTTTCCGCCATCTGGTTCCGCTCGGAGATCATACGGTTATAAACCGCATTCAGGTTGGAGTCGGGCAGGTCAAACTGCTTGATTTTTACATCCAAAACCTTAATGCCATAGCCTGCAGCGTCCTTATCTACGGTTGTGGCGATGCTTTCATAGATTTCGTTGCGCTCTGCGCCGTCCTCCAGGTTGATGATGTCTGCCTGGGCAAGCTGACCCATAGCCCGCTTGAGGGCACTGTAGGTGCTGGCGTCCAAACGGACTTCCGCCTCGGAAACCGTGCCTACGGAACGGTAAAACTGCTGAGGATCGGAAATGCACCACAGAATATAGCAGTCAACGGTCATATTCTGCTTATCTAAGGTAATGACCTCAGAGGGCGGGATATCGTAGAGCATCGTGGCCTTTGTGTAGTACCGGATTTCGTCTATAAAGGGTACTTTGAAGTAAAGACCGGGGGCGTTTTTGGTTTCCACGATTTCGGAGAAGCGGAAAATACAGGCGTACTGATTCTCCTCTACCACATAAAAGCTGCTCGCTGCAACCATCACCACAAGCAACAAAATTGCAGCAATGATAATATATCCTTTTTTCATAGCTTAGTTACCTCCTATCAGAGATTCCAGGGGCAGAAGCATATCCACAGAATTGCCGTTTCCGGTGTTGATATACACCTTTACGCCGGGCAAAATGCGGGAAATTGCTTCATAATACATACGGCTGCGGGTAATTTCCGGGTTGCGGGCAAATTCTTCATAAAGGGCGGTAAACATTGCTACCTTTTCTTTTGCCTCGTTAATACGCTTCTGCTTCAGGTACTCGGCATTCTGAATCAGTTTATCTGCTTCTGCTTTTGCAGAGGGCAGCTTTGCGTTTTGGTAAGCCTTTGCGTCATTTACAACGGCTTCTGCCTGCTGTTTTGCGGTTTCCACCGCCTTAAAGGCTTCGACAACCGCCTTTGTGGGAGGCTCGGAGTCCTGAATGCGCACATCTACCAAAGAAAGACCGATGTCGTATTCCGCCAATATTTCCATAACCAGCTCCCGAACCTGCATTTGGATATTTTCCTTGCCGTCGGTAAGCACCGCATCTACCGTCGAAGAACCTACCACATTACGAACCTGGCTTTGAATCAGGTTTTTCAGGATCATCTCCGGATCTACGGAGGCATACAGGAAGGCTACCGGGTCAGAAATCTTGTATTCGACAAAGAAATCCACATTTACAATGTTATAATCGCCGGTAATCATAGTGCTTTCCGATGTGTCGGTTACATATTGGTTATTCTTGTCGGAGGTGTAGCCCAGTTCAATCTTCTGATAAACGTGAACGTCTACCGTTTGCACCTTTTGGATGCCGAAAGGCAGCTTAAAATGCACACCGGCATCGGTAATGTCCGTTACCTTGCCAAAGGTGGTAACCACCGCCTGCTGCTTATCGTCCACCGTATAGAAGCTGGTTGCAATTCCGATGATCAGCAGTACAGCCAAAAGGCCTACCACAAACCCTTTGCCAAATTTCCGGGGGTCAAAGGATTTGGGTACAGGACTTTGCCCTCCGCCGCTGCTGTAGCTTGCGCCGTTAAATTTAATTTCCATAACTTTCACTCCTTAAAAATATGGTTTTGCTTATGCTTTTTTGCGAATAAACTAACTTTTCTTTGTTTCTTCTTCCATCTGTGTAAGCATACGGTCGGCAGAATTCCGCATTCTTGCTGCGAGATAAGCGGTTAACATAACTTTTAGCACGTTGCTTACACGTTCCTTTGCGCCGGGATAGGGCTCCGCGTAATCCCGAAGCATTTCCACAAGGATCCGGTCGCAGGCTTCGGGCCTTGTAAGCTGCTGCGCCCGGGCTGCAAGGCTGACAAACATAAAATACAGATCCGCATCGCTGATAATGTCGTCTGTATGGTCATTCAGCCGGCCGTTGATATAGCCAAGCAGGCCGCAAGTGCGCTCCAAAGAAAACACACCCCGCAGCATATTGATGTTGATGATTCGGCAAAGTTGGTTAAGGGAGTACTTTTTTCCAATAGGCGCCGTCAAAAAGCCCCGTTTCACCCAATTTTGCACCGTGTACGGCTCTAACCCCGTTACAGCGGCTACCTGCGCCAGGGAAATGTCGCCTCCAAGATACAGCGACCGGAGCATACGCTCTCCGTCTCCGTCTTTTTCCCGTTGTGCAGCCAATACCGTTCCCGGCATAATCCAGCCCAAACAATCACCCTTTCTTTTCTTGTGGTACTGTAATTATATTATATAGTCAATTGATTGTCAATAGGTATTTTATAGATTTTTCAGTAAATTTACTAATGTTTACAGTTTGTTCATACTTTGGGGCCTGTTTTTGCAATTTTAGGCTTTACGAAAGCGAAAAAATGATATATAATATAATAAGGTATCCATAAGATACATTTTCACAGAGAGAGAGGGATGTAATTTGAGCTGCCTGAATTGCAACAAAGACACGGTCGGCACAGCTGTATTTTGCGATGAATGTTTGCAAGCAATGGAGGCTTATCCTGTAGAAAAAGGAACGCCCGCTATTATTCCCGTCCAGCCCTCCCCTATTTCGCAGAAAAAGCAAACGCACGAGTTGTTTGGCTCTCTTGAAGAGAATCTTTCTATAACAAGGCGAGCCGCCCGCCGCTTAGCCGGCGCGTTGGCGATTATGTCGCTGTTGCTGCTTCTTCTGTCTATCACGCTGATATACATATGCGTATATGGCGTACCTGACTTTGTGCATACGGTCAGGTTTCCATGGTGATGGCAAAATGTTTCACGTGAAACATTTATTTACGAATATCTGTGTTTCACGTGAAACACTTAGTGCGAAAGGAAATAGAAAATGGGTAGAATAATTGCTGTGGTAAATCAAAAAGGTGGAGTTGGTAAAACCACCAGCGCAGTCAATCTGACGGCGGCGTTGACCGAGGCGGGCAAAAAAGTGCTGCTGTGCGATTTTGACCCTCAGGCGAACGGTACATCTGGTTTGGGCCTTGATAAGAGAAAACTAAAGAAATCTGTTTATGATGTGATTATTAACGATATGCCCGCCGGTGAAGCAATTGTTGCCACAAAATACGGGGATGTGCTTCCCTCTGTTTCAGATCTCGCGGGTGCTGCTGTGGAATTGATTGGGATGGACTCCCCTAATATGCGATTGAAGAAAGCGTTGATGGCTGTAAAAGATCAATATGACGTGATTTTTATTGATTGCCCGCCGTCCCTTGAACTGTTAAGTATTAATGCTCTGGCTGCTGCTGACAGCATCTTAATCCCTGTACAATGTGAGTATTATGCACTTGAGGGTCTTGCGGATCTGATGAATACACTACGTCTTATTAAAAAGCGCATTAACCCGCAGCTTGAAATTTTTGGTGTAGCGCTGACTATGTTTGACGGACGTACGAATTTCTCCACACAAGTGGCGCAAGAAGTGCGAAAACACTTCCCCGGCAAGGTGTTCGCCACGGTAATTCCGAGAAATGTCCGGCTTGCCGAGGCGCCCAGCCACGGCTTACCCGTTGGCGCTTACGATAAATCCAGCCGCGGAGCCGAGGCTTATCGGAACATGGCTGCGGAGATTATTTCAAAACTAAAGAGGTGATTCAATGGCGACTCCTAAAGGTATGGGAAAAGGCAGAGGCCTTGGCGCATTGATGCTGGATGTGGTGGAAACCCCTGCGGAAAACACGCCGTACCGTCTGCTGCCGATTCAAAAAGTAGAAAACAACCAAAATCAGCCTCGAAAAGACTTTGACGAGGAAGAATTGCAGGCACTTGCGGATTCGATTTCTGTTCACGGTATCCTGCAACCACTGACCGTTCGGGAGCTTCCCTCGGGATATTTTCAAATTATCGCCGGTGAGCGGCGTTGGCGTGCGGCCCGAATGGCCGGTTTGACCGAAGTTCCCGCAGTAATTATCGAAGCCGACGACAAAAAGGCTATGGAGCTTGCTCTGATTGAGAACCTTCAGCGCCAAGACTTAAATCCTGTAGAAGAAGCCCTGGGTTATCAGAGTTTAATTGAGGATTTTGCCCTCACCCAGGAAGAAGCAGCCACACGGGTAGGAAAATCCCGTCCTGCTGTGGCAAATGCCCTGCGGCTTTTGTCTTTGGCACCCGCTGTATTGGAGCGTGTGCGCAAAGGTGAACTGTCTGCCGGCCACGCCCGGGCAATTCTTACCATAAAAGACCCAAAAAAACAGGCAGAAGTAGCGCAGAAAATCAGCGCTCTTGGACTTTCCGTCCGTCAGGCAGAGCTGCTGTGTAAAAATCTCACCAGAGAGCCAGCGCAAAAGGAATATGTTCCCCTACAGGTGGATTATATTTCCGAATGTGAAAAAGACCTTTCTAAAATTCTCGGCCGTGGTGTTCGGATCGTAAACGGTAAGAGAAAGGGCCGTTTTGAGCTGGAATTCTACGGTCCAGAGGACTTGCAGCTTCTGCTGGATGCCCTGATGAAGCTAAAGAAGTAGGAGAAATACAATGAAAAAGCTATATAAATCCCGCACAGATAAGAAAATTGACGGTGTTTGCGCAGGTATCGCAAAATATTTGAATCTTGACCCCACTGTAATCCGCCTGCTTTGGATTATTTTAGCGGTTGCTGGCGGCAGTGGCGTGCTCGCATATATATTATGTATGATTATTATGCCTGTAGAGCCGGATGTTATCGAGGAATAAGGAGATTTTGGAATGTTAGACATCAAACGCATTAAAGAAAACCCGGATGCGGTAAAAGCCGGTCTGCGGGCAAAGGAAGTGGACTGCGACGATATTATTGACCGCATCTTAGAATTAGATGTGCAGGTTCGCGGTCTGAAAACCGCTACAGAGACCAAAACCGCCGAGAAAAATAAGCTTTCCAAGGAAAACGGCAAGCTGTTCGGTATGAAAAAAGGCGCTGAAAGAAAAGGTCAGGATATTTCCGCCATTGAAGCCCAGATCAATGCCAATATGGCCACTTCCGTTGCTATTGACGAAGCCATTGCTGACGATAAGCTGAAGCTCCGCGAGCTGGAAGAGCAGTTCTATACTGCTATGCTGAGCCTTCCCAACCTGCCCGATCCCGACCTTCTCCCGGGAGGAAAGGAAAATAATGAGCCTTTGCGCTATATTGGTGAAAAGCACAGCTTTGATTTTGAGCCTAAGCATCACGTGGATTTGTGCCAGGATTTGGGGCTTATCGACTACGAGCGTGGCGTAAAATTAGCTGGCGGCGGCAACTGGATGTACACCGGTATGGGCGCACGCTTAGAATGGGCGCTGCTGAACTACTTTATTGATACCCACATTTCTGACGGCTACGATTTTATCCTGCCGCCCCATATGTTGGAGTACCAGTGCGGTCTCACCGCCGGTCAGTTCCCCAAATTCGCTGACGAAGTGTTCAAAATTGCCAACCATCCCACGGAAGGCGGCACTTTCTATATGCTGCCCACCGCAGAAGCCGCACTTGCCTCTGTTTACAGAGACGAAATTCTGACAGAGGCCGATCTCCCCAAGAAATTCTTTGCATACACTCCCTGTTTCCGTCGGGAAGCCGGCTCTCACCGGGCTGACGAGCGGGGTATGGTTCGCGGACACCAATTTAATAAGGTGGAAATGTTCCAGTTTACCACCCCCGAAGGCTCTGACGAAGCTTTTGAGGAGTTGGTAACCAAAGCCGAAAAGTTGGTTGCCGGTTTGGGTCTGCATTTCCGTACCGTAAAGCTGGCAGCAGGGGATTGCTCCGCTTCTATGGCTCGGACTTACGATATTGAGATTCTGATCCCCTCTATGAACGGCTATAAGGAGGTTTCCTCCGTATCCAACGCCCGGGACTACCAGGCGCGCCGCGGCAATATCCGTTACCGCCGGGCTGACGGAAAGATTGACTTTGTTCACACTCTGAACGGCTCCGGTCTTGCAACCTCCCGGATTTTCCCCGCTATTGTGGAACAGAACCAGCGAGCAGACGGCTCTGTGGTCGTTCCCGAATGTCTTCG
>SVKZ01000054.1 GCA_015068165.1 Oscillospiraceae bacterium | reverse complement strand
TCCGATGCTGGAGGGTGTTGCCCTTTCGCCTGAACTTACCACCTCTGCCTCTGCGGAATGTGTAAAGGGTTGCGATTTGGTAGTAATTGCTACCTCTTCCGTATTTGTCCGCAGCAGCAGCCGGATAGTTGCCCCTTATCTTGAAAAAGATACTGTGGTTGTTACCGTTGTAAAGGGCGTGGAATCCGGCACAATGCTGCGTATGAGCCAAATCGTGGAAGAGGAAACAGGGCATACTGTCGTTGCCTTGACTGGCCCCAGCCACGCAGAAGAGGTGGGAAGATGTATGCCTACCGGCTGCCTTGTAGCCTGCGCGGACCTTGAAAAGGCTTCGTTTGTACAAAATGCCTTCTGTAATGATGTGTTCCGTATCTACACCAGCGATGATATTGTAGGTGCGGAGCTTGGCGGTGCGCTGAAGAATGTGATTGCCCTCTGCGCTGGTGTAGTTGACGGTTTAGGCTACGGCGACAATACCAAGGCCTTACTTATGACCCGTGGTATGGCAGAAATTGCCCGCCTTGGTATGGCTATGGGCGGAAAGCAGGAGACCTTCTTCGGTCTTGCCGGTATGGGCGACTTGATTGTAACCTGTACCTCTATGCACTCCCGTAACCGCCGGGCAGGTATCCTGATCGGTCAGGGTGTGTCGGCTGAAGATGCAATGAAGCAGGTTGGCGCTGTGGTAGAAGGCTACTATGCGGCAAAGTCTGCCTGGGAGCTGGCAAATGCCTATCAGGTAGATATGCCCATCGCCTGTGCGGCTTACCGCGTGTTGTACGAAGGCGGCGATGCCCGACAGGAGCTGATCGGTATGCTCGGCCGCCCTGTAACAACCGAAGGTTTATATGAAAATTAAAAAGCAGGAGGGGAGACCCTCCTGTTTTTTCTATATGTAGGGACCGGCCTCCCGGACGGTTCTTTCTGATTACCCTTGTTTTTTATAAAGATTTGTGTTATTGTAAATATGTTGGAAAACTTAAATTTGATAAGAGAGGGGATCTTATGGAATTTTTCCTATTGACACTGATTTTTATTGTAGCAGCTGTAGTAGTTGTTGTCATAATAGCGAAAAAAACCGCATCGCACAAATTCAAATGTCGGCATTGTTCCGAGGAATTTCGTATCGAATGGTCTAAGGTAATTCTTACAGAGCATTCCGGCGGTGAATATAAGTTGGTATGCCCCTTTTGTAAAGTCAAAGACTGGTGTACTGAGCATCCAAATAAAGGATAGTCCTCAAATTCCGTTTTGCGCAGCAGTTAACCGCAGCATCCTCAATTCCGGGTGCTGCGGTTGTTTTTGTTGTGCTTATGAAAAAGGAAAGGCGTTGCCGAAGCAACGCCTTTTTTCGTATGCGATCAAATGGCCCGTTCGACCTTATTGGAACGGAGGCATCTGGTACAAGCATACACGTGGCACGGAGTACCGTTGACAATGGCCTTGACCCGCTTCACATTGGGCTTCCAAGCACGGTTGGACCGTCTGTGAGAGTGAGAAACCTTGATACCGAAAGTAACGCCCTTGCCACAATAATCACACTTTGCCATACGTTGCACCTCCTATCCGCATAAAACGCAATTTAAGACGACTTACGCAGTCGCCCCAGTATGATAACAGAGATTGAAGAAAAAAGCAAGTACTTTTTGGAAAAAAATTTGACTTTTTCAAAAAATTATTGCTATTTCTCCTAAATACCGCTATAATAACCTAAAATTAAGTTTGGAGCGTGACGATATGATCGCAATGAACAGTGTGCTGCTTAGTACCCTTGTAAAAGATTTCGGTCTCGGGGTGATTTTTGCTTCTTCAGACTATGAGAAGGTTCGGCTGACGGTGGAAGATGTTACCCGTCCCGGTTTGCAGATTTCAGGTTACTTTGACCATTTTGAGCCTATGCGTCTGCAGGTTTTGGGCAATGCTGAAGCCAGTTATATTAAGAGAATGGACGCGGACGAGAAGGCGGCCACCTTTGACCGGCTGTTTGGGTATAAATTCCCGGCTTTATTGGTTGCCCGAGGGATTACCCTTGACCCGATTTGCCTCCAAATGGCGCAGAAGCATAATGTAACCGTTCTTTCCACAGGAGAAGCTACCAGCACCATCATTTCGGACATTATCGCCTATTTAAGAGAAGCCCTTGCGCCCCAGATTACCCGCCACGGCGTCCTGGTGGAGGTTTACGGTGAGGGAATCCTTCTGCTGGGCGACAGCGGTATCGGTAAAAGTGAGACCGCTGTGGAGCTTCTCAAGCGCGGACACCGTCTGATTGCCGATGATGCAGTAGAGCTTAAGAAAATCTCGGATACCAGCATAGTCGGCAGCGCACCGGCACTCATTCAGAATTATGTGGAGCTGCGGGGGATCGGTATCGTCAATGTTGCGAAACTTTTCGGTATGGGTGCTGTGAAAGCGGAAAATGAAATTAACCTTGTCGTCAAAATTGTACCGTGGGAGAAAAACCAGACCTATGACCGTATTGGTTTGGAGGAGCAGTACGAGGATATTTTGGGAGTCCGCATCCCAGTTCATACCATTCCTGTTTCCCCGGGTCGTAACCTTGCGGTGATTTTGGAGGTGGCGGCGATGAACAACCGTCAGCGGAAGATGGGCTACAATCCTGCTTTGGAATTTACCGAAAATGCAGACCGCCACGCCCAGCAGAAAAAGGAAGAATTGGCAAAATGAAGGAATTGACCGTTGGTACCAATGACGCGGGACAGCGACTTGACCGTTTTCTGGCAAAGGCTGTGCCGTTACTTCCTGCGTCTCTTGCCCAAAAATATATCCGTATCAAGCGGATAAAATGCAACGGCGCACGGGCAGAACGGGATCAAAGACTCCAAACGGGGGACGTACTCCAGCTTTATATCAATGACGAATTTTTTGACAAGCCTCGGGAGGACAATGCCTACCTCACCGTGGCAGCACCGAAAATCAGCATCGTATATGAAGATGAAAATATCATCCTTGTGGATAAGCGTCCCGGTCTTGCCGTCCATCCTCACGACGGTGCGGAGTACGGCAGAACGCTCATAGACCATATCCAGGCCTATCTCTACCAAAAGCGGGAGTGGAGTCCCCGAGGGGAAAACAGCTTTGCCCCTGCCCTTTGCAACCGGATTGACCGGAACACCGGCGGCATTGTAATTGCCGCAAAGAACGCAGAGACTCTGCGGATTATCAATCAAAAAATCAAAGACCGGGAGATGGACAAGCGCTACCTTGCCATCGTGGAAGGTACGCCCAAGCCTGCTTCCGGCAGCCTAAAGGGGTATCTTTTTAAGGATGCCAAGAAAAACCGCGTGTTTGTAACGGACACACCCCAGACCGGAGCAAAATCCTGCCAGACTAACTATATAACTGTGGCAAGTGCCGGTGGTCTTTCTTTGGTTGAATGTGAGCTGATTACCGGTCGTACCCACCAAATCCGCGCCCAGTTTGCCCACGCCGGACACCCGCTTTTGGGAGACGGGAAATACGGCAAGCTGAATAAAAAGTTTGACCGGAATTATCAGGCACTTTATTCTTATAAGCTGACCTTCCGTTTCACCACCGATGCAGGAATCCTGTCCTATTTGGACGGAAAGACATTCCACGTCGACAAGGTGGATTTTGCACAAGAGTATTTCCCCGGTGCCAAACTGCCGAAATAAAATGAACTCTGCGTTTGCAGAGTTCATTTTATTTCTGTAATCGTACCGCCGCCAATGACGGTGTCGCCATTGTAGAATACCACAGCCTGTCCGGTGGTCAGCGCCCGTTGTGGGGTATCAAATACCACTTGTACACGACCGTCCGGCAGAGGGGTAACGGTGGCGGGCTGTTCCTTGTGGCGGGAGCGAGCCTTGGCGGTAACGGTTATCGGTTTTGTAAGAGCTTCAAAGGGGAACCAGTTGCAGTTTTCGGCAATCAGGGTAGTGGAGAACAGATTTTCCTCAGAACCCACAGTAACGGTGTTTGCCTGCATATCTTTTCCGCAGACATAAACCGGCTCGCCCATAGCAAGGCCAAGACCTTTCCGCTGCCCTAAAGTATACCCAACAGCGCCGTTGTGTGTTCCCACAATATTGCCGGTAAGATCCAAAAAATCGCCGTTTTGGTACTTTTTTCCCCGATATTGCTCCATAAAAGTAAGGTAATCGCCACCCGGAACAAAGCAAATATCCTGACTGTCTTTTCGGTGGGCATTGATAAATCCGTTTTCCTCTGCAATCTGCCGCACCTCCGGCTTTGTCAGCTCGCCGAGAGGCAAATAGGTTCTTTGGAGCTGATATTGGGTCAGGGTATACAGAAAATAGCTCTGATCCTTTGAAAGGTCCTTTGCCCGTAGAAGCAAATACCGCCCGGTGTCCTTGTCTTTCTGGATACGGGCATAATGGCCGGTGGCGATGGCATCGAACCCGGTTTTTTCCGCTTCTTGGAGGAAATGGGAGAATTTAAGATGCTTATTGCAAACCACACAGGGGTTTGGGGTATGTCCTTGCTCGTAGGCAGAGACAAAATCTTCCATCACATACTGCCGGAAAATATCCCGACAGTCCAGCACCCGAAATTCCATCCCTAAACGATGGGAAATGCTCTGGGCATCGGAAACACTGTCCGGGGCCGGCCCGTGGAGCAGCATAATCGCACCGGCGCATTCGTTTCCTGCTTTTTGCAATAAGAGGGCGGCAACGGCGCTATCCACACCGCCGCTGAGGGCTGCCATAACTTTTGCCATTTCACCGCCTCCTTTCGTTACGGAGAGTTTACCACAGGGAAAATTAAAATGCAACGGCTTTGTTTTCTGATGTTGAGGAAAAACATAACCAATCCACATAAAAATGGGTCAGCTGCCATAATTTGGATGGTTAATAATGTCATATTTGGTCGCGATGGGAGTTGAAAAGGGACTTTCTGTCTGTTATAATTGGTCTATACCTTAGAGGAAGGGAGAAGATCCTAAAATGAGACGAGTAACTGCTTTTTTGCTTGCCTTTGCTATACTGATCGGTTGTGTGATTGTTGGATCGCCTTTGGTATATGCAGCGGAAATGACAATGAGCGAAGAGGGAATGAAGCTGCTGAAAGCTGAGGAAGGCTTCAGCAAGTATCCTTACTGGGATTACCGCCAATATACCGTTGGTTACGGCACAAAATGCCCCAGCGATATGGTAAACCATTATAAAACATACGGCATTACCCACGAGGAAGCGGAAACCTTGCTTCGTAACTATATGTCCGGTATGGAATATACCTTAAACCGTTACATAGAAAAACACAATTTAGTACTTAACCAAAATCAATACGATGCCATTGCATTGTTTTCCTACAATGTTGGTACCGGATGGACAACGCAAACTTCAGGCACCTTTTTCCAAGCGATCACCGGTGGCGCTACCGGGAATGATTTGATTCGCGCCTTTGGCCTTTGGTGTAAAGCTGACGGGCAAATTAGAGATTATCTTCTACGCCGCCGTATGAGCGAAGCGAACCTGTACTTAAACGGTGTCTATTCTCAGCAACCCCCGGAAAGCTACGGTTATGTGATTTATGAACCCAACGGCGGCAGCGTTTCCCATTCCGCCCAGGTTTTTAATTCTGCAGAACCGGTATTGCCGATTTGTGATGCTACCCTTGGGGGTTATACCTTTATGGGATGGTATACCGCAAAGGTTGGCGGATATAAAGTAGCAATACTGGATGAAACAGTAAAAAATTTGACCCTTTACGCACAATGGTTACCCAACAGCTTGCTGGAGCATTATACCGACACAGTAGATGTAACCGTTACTCTTACGGGCACAGGTGTGAATCTCCGCGGCGGACCCGGCGCAGACTTTGATGTGGTGGGAAGTGCCTATAAGGGAGAGACTCTTCTGATTTCCGAAACCGTGCTTTCCGGAGAGATCCTTTGGGGCAGATCGGAAAAGGGTTGGATTGCTTTGCAGTTTACCAATTTTGAGGAGGTATATGCAGCTTTGCCGCCGGATGCATTTCTGCCGCCGGTAACGGAGCCGACCGAGCCAGAAACTACCGTTCCCGAGACGACTGTTCCGGAAACAACCGTCCCCGAGACAACCGTCCCCGAGACAACCGTCCCCGAGACAACCGTCCCCGAGACAACCGTCCCCGAGACGACCGTTCCTGAAACCACCGCGCCTCCCGCAACGGAACCCCCTGCAACAGAGCCGCCTGCAACTGAACCTCCGGTTACCGAGCCCCCGACTACAGAACCCCCGGTTACCCAGTGGGAGGGAACAGTAACGGCATCTACGCTCAATATTCGTTCTACTCCCGGTGGACAGTACAAAGGTTACTATGTCCGGGGAACAAAAGTTACCGTCTTAGAAAGAATCGAGGTTGACGGTACACCTTGGGGTCGTACCGACAAGGGCTGGATCTGTCTTTCCTATGTGGAGCTTTCAGAACCGCCCGTTACCGAGCCACCGGTTACTGAGCCTCCCGTAACCGAGCCCCCCGTAACCGAGCCTCCCGTAACCGAGCCGCCTGTTACAGAGCCTCCGGCTACAGAACCTCCAGTAACCCAATGGGAAGGTAAGATAACAGCTTCTACGCTGAATATTCGCTCTACTCCCGGTGGCAAATATTTGGGTTATTATGTTCGCGGTACAAAGGTGGTCATTTTGGAGAAAAAGACCGTAAACGGTACCCCTTGGGGTCGTACCGACAAGGGCTGGATCTGCCTTACCTATGTGGAGATCGAAGAACCGCC
>SVKZ01000007.1 GCA_015068165.1 Oscillospiraceae bacterium | reverse complement strand
GCCTACATTACGGGGGTGCATAAAGTGATCCATTACAACTTCGCTATAAAGTGCCATATTGATTTCTCCTTTAGAGTATATATTCTCGTGTGCCGTTTTGCAGATCCCGCCATACAGGGCTCATATTCCGCAGGAGGGAAACTACCTGGGGAACGACGGTCAAAATGTGGTCGATTTCTTCTTCGGTATTATTGTGATCCAGGGAAAGCCGCAGAGAGCCGTGGGCAACATCGTGGACACGGCCGATTGCCAGCAAAACGTGGCTGGGATCCAGGCTGCCGGAGGTGCAGGCAGAGCCGGAAGAAGCGCAGATGCCCTGGGCGTCAAGATAGAGGAGAAGGGATTCGCCTTCAATGCCCTCGAAACAGAAGCTGACATTGCCGGGGAGGCGGTTGACAGGGTCGCCATTGAGGGAGCAGTGAGGAATCTGGGATAGACCGGCAATCAGCTTATCCCGCAAGGCAGTTACTTTCTTTGTGTTCTCATCCATATTTGCACAGGCATCTTCCAAAGCGGCTGCAAGACCGCAGATACCGGGAAGGTTTTCTGTACCACCCCGCTTGCCTCGTTCCTGGGCACCGCCTTCTATCAGGTTTTGCAGCGCGATGCCGCGGCGGGCATACAGAACACCAACGCCTTTCGGACCGTGGAATTTGTGGGCAGACAGGCTGAGCATATCAATGTTTTGTTTCTTTACATCAATGTGCAGATGACCGGCTGCCTGTACGGCATCGGTATGGAAGGGGATGCCTGCTTCCTTACAAATTGCGCCAATTTCAGCGATGGGAAGGACAGAGCCGATTTCATTGTTGGCATACATTACCGTTACAAGGCAGGTATCCTCGCGAATGGCCTCTTTTACCTGCTGGGCGGTAATGTTGTGGTTGTTTCGGACGTCCAAAAGGGTAACTTCAAAGCCCTCTGTTTCCAGTTTGTTCAGAGTGTGCAGAACGGCGTGATGCTCAAAAGCGGTAGAAATAATGTGCTTTTTTCCTTTTTTTGCACCCAGCCGGGCGGCGGAAATAATCGCCTGATTGTCAGCCTCACTGCCGCCGGAGGTGAAGTAAATTTCACGGGATTCGCAACCGAGACAAGCAGCTACCCGAGCGCGGGCATCCTCCAATTTCTCTTTGGCTTCCTGTCCAACCGAGTGAAGGCTGGACGGGTTTCCGTAGTAATTTTGATAACATTCTGTCATTGCCGCAATGGCGATTTCGCTCATCTTTGTGGTTGCGGCATTATCAGCATAAACTTGCATATTTGATCCTCCGGGGAAGAATTACCTATTAGGTTCGTAGGTAATATAGCATCACTTACCTACTTTGTCAATAGGTAAATAGAACATATTGAAGTATTTTCATAAAATAATGAGAAAAAGATGTGTTTACAGTTTGCGGGATTATTGACAGATCCCACCTTAATTTTCGACATTTGCATAGATTATGATACTTTGCCTCGAGGAATATTAAACACGCAGAGAAAATTAGGGGGCGGGAAAATGAAGAAAATAGCAATTTCTGTTTTAATATTTATGGTTCTAATTTCGGTTGTACCGTTTGAGGTTTCCGCAGCGGATGCTCTTGTGCCGGTGGGGCAAGTGGTTGGATTGCATATTGGAGACGGTGGCGCTGTGATTGCCGGCTTTGACGATGTCCTGGGTTCGGGCGCGAAAAGCGCAGGACTTCAGGTGGGGGACAGGCTTGTTAATATCAATGGTCGACCGATTGTAAATGCCAGCGACATTACGAAAATCCTGGAAACTGCTGATGGACATGTGGAGATCCGCTATATCCGGGATGGCAAGACGAAAAGCACAAAGCTGCTGCCGATTATCACCGATGACGGCCCAAGACTTGGAGTTTATTTGAAACAGGGCGTATCCGGCGTTGGTACAGTTACCTGGTATGATCCTGAAACTGGGTCATATGGCGCATTGGGGCACGGGGTTAATAACAGCGACGGAAACCTTATACCTGTAGGAGATGGGAAGCTATACCGTGCTGCGGTGCTTTCCGTTGTAAAGGGAAAAGCAGGAGACCCTGGGCAGCTGCTTGGTACTCTCCGGGATAAAGCACCTATCGGAACAATAGAAAAAAATACGCAGCAGGGGATTTTCGGAAATACAGTAACCGGTTGGCAGGGCAATTTGTTACCTGTTGCGGATAATGACGAAATTCGTACCGGCAAGGCGAAGATTCGCTCCAATGTTTCTGGAGAGGACGTTCGGGAATATTCTGTGGAGATTTTGAAAATCTATCCCGGTTCAAAGGGTGGCGGCCGAAATATGCTGATTAAAATTACAGATCCCAAATTGCTGGAAACTACCGGCGGGATTGTGCAAGGAATGTCGGGATCGCCCATTATTCAGGACGGCAAATTGGTTGGAGCAGTAACACACGTTTTAGTGAATGACCCGACAAGAGGGTACGGGATTTTTATCGAAAATATGCTGGATGCCGCGGCATAAAGAGGAGGATAAATATGGACTTTTACAAAGTTCCTATGGGATTTGGAATGGCACTGGCTATGAATCCATTTGCGTTAAATGTCTACAGCTCTATGACGGAAGAAGAGAAAGTGGCAATTCTAAACCGTGCCCATAATGCCAAAAGTGAAAATGAGATGCATGCCATAGTTGACTCCCTTGGTAAAGGGCCGGTATAATAAGGTAGGACGGGAGTGGATCCCGTCCTGTTTACATTTGTTACATCTTTCAATTACGGCTGGAGACATCTCCTGTGGTTAAGTGTTGCAACTTTACTAATTTATGCTATAATTAAAGAAAAGGAGGCGATTAATATGGCAAAAAATGAATTATCTGCTGCGCTGTCTGCCCGTATGGAGCAGGAGAAGGCCGATAGAACTTATACAGATTTTTCTTGTTCCGATAATGCCGCTATTCGCCGGTTTCGTAACAATAAACCAGCACAAATTTGGCGGCCTAACTTTGCAAAAGATATTGACCGGATTATGTATAGCCCCTACTATAACCGCTATACGGATAAAACACAGGTGTTTTCTCTGATTAAGAACGATGATATTACCCGACGAAGCCTGCACGTGCAGCTTGTATCCCGGATTGCGCGTACCATCGGCAGAGCATTGAATCTGAATTTAGATTTAATTGAGGCCATTGCCTTGGGACACGACATTGGTCATACTCCCTTTGCCCATTGCGGTGAGGTGTATCTGAACGAACTGTATAATAGCCATACCGGCCGCTATTTTAGCCATAACATTCATTCTGCCAGAGTGTTGGATCAGATTTTTCCATTGAACCTCAGCTTGCAGACGCTATCCGGTATTGCCGGTCATAACGGTGAAATCGAGCTGGCGGAATATCGTCCTGTTCCGCTGGATAGCTTTGCGGATTTTGAGGCTGAGCTGGAAAAATCCTATACTATCCCCGGCTATTCTAATAAAATTCAGCCTTCTACCTTGGAAGGCAATGTAGTGCGTATTTCCGATATTATTGCCTATTTGGGCAAGGACCGGCAGGATGCGACCAGCATCCAGATGGTGGAAAACAATGCCTTTACTGCGCAGAAAATCGGCACTATCAATTCCGAGATTATCAACAATCTTGTGGTTAACATCATTGAGAACAGTTACGGAAAGCCCTATATTATGCTGGATGAGGAGCATTTCCAGGCGGTTCAGTCCTACAAGAAGGAAAATTACTCTATGATTTATGCCAATGAGCCCGGCAGAGTGATCCTTAACCGGGTAGTTCGGCCTATGATGCAGGAGATTTATGAGCAGCTTTTGGATGACCTGATCCAGGACAAACCCAACTCTCCCATTTTCCGGCATCATATTGAGTATGTAACCCAGACTCGCTATCCCCGCACCAGCTCTTATACAAAGACCGAGCCGAACCAAATCGTTGTGGACTACATCGCCAGTATGACGGACGATTATCTTATTGATCTGCACCGTTACTTGTTCCCGGACAGTAATTACTATGTGGAGTATACCGGCTATTTTAACGATTTGTATGCCCTTCGCAGCCGCCTGCAGGGGCAGATGTCTTGGGACGACCCCAATTAAGAAAATCGCGAGGTTTGCAAATGAAGATATGGATTGCTGTTGCGTCGATCATGTTGCTTTTTTCCGGTTGCGCCGGTGTGGGCGGCGGTACACCGACTAAAAATCCCTTGAATGAGAACACATACCGCCGCATAAGTATGGATGAGGCCATCCAGATGATGGCGGAGGAAGAAAACTATATTATTTTAGATGTGCGCCGCGCAAATGAATTTGCATCCGGGCATATTCCCGGCGCAATCAATGTCCCCAATGAAAGCATTGGAGAGAAACCCATTCCGGAGCTTCCGGATAAAAGTCAGCTTATTTTGGTTTATTGTCGCAGCGGAAACCGCAGTAAGCAGGCAAGTGCCAAGCTGGCGGCTATGGGATATACGAATATTGTGGAATTTGGTGGTATCCTTGACTGGCCCGGGGCTGTAGAATAATAAGGAATTGTCTTATATTTCATAGGAATGTATTCCGTTTCTGTAGCTATTGACATAATGTTACAAATTTGTTACAATAATTTCGGTTTGAAACATAATTATGTTTTTTAATTAATTTAACAGAAGGGATAGTATTATTATGGATGAACAGGAATTGATTACTAACGAAACGGAAGCTGCTGTAAATGAGGTACAGCCTGTTAAGGAAGAAGCAGCTGTAGACAAGGTCATTTCTTTTGTAAAGAAGCTGCGTGGTCAGAAATGGTTTAAGCCTGCAGCGATTGCAGCAATCGTCCTTGTTGCCATTATTGCTTTGGCTTCCGTTTACAGTGCTTTCTTTAGTGTTGAGGGTGTGGCCATCAATGCTGCAAAAGCCTACTCTATGCGGGATATGAAAGCTTATGCAAGCAGTTTGGCATTTGATTATAAGGAGTATCTGCTCGCTTCCTATGACGGCGATGAGGAAGAGTTTTTTGAAAAAATCAGCGACAATGTAGATGAAGAAATCGATAGCTGGAATGATTACTTCAAGATTATGAAAGAACGTGCAAAAGAAGACCTTGAGGATGAGTACGGCAAATTTACCATTTCAGCGAAGTCTACGCGCGTCAAGGATATCTCTGTAAAATTGCTTGAGGAAAAATTAAGCTATTTTCTGGAAAACCTTGAGGAAATAACCGACTTTGACAGAGATAAGATTGATGAAGTCAAAGAGGTTGCTGTAAAGCTTGCAATTAAGGGCGAAGACGACACAGAAAGAGATACTGCTTATGTTTGTATGGTAAGAATAGGCCTTTCTTGGAAGGTTCTTCAGATCAACTCCTCCAGCTTAAAGGATTAATTTCCGTCTGGAAAATATTATAAAAGTGGGTGCGTTGGCACCCACTTTTTTATAAACGTTCCAAATACTCGCAGGCAGCGGTGGCAGCGATGGTGCCGTCTGCGGTGGCTGTGGTGAGCTGACGGACTTCTTTGCTCCGGCAATCGCCGGCAACGAATAATCCGGGGGTTTTTGTACTGCAGTTTTCGCCGGAGGCGGCGTAGCCTTGCTCGTCAAAATCCGCAAGCTCTGCGATCAGGGCACATTCCGGCTGACGACCGAACGCCACAAAGACGGCATTGGCAGGAATGGTTTTTTCCTCGCCTGTGTTGACATTTTTAACGGTGATGGCGTTCAGGGTATTATCGGCGGAAAGGGAAGCGGGGGAGTAGGGGGTCAGCAATGTGATGTTGGGGGCGGTTTGTGCCAGCGCAACGCTTGCCTGCTCTGCCCGGAAACTATCCCGGCGGTGAACGATGGTTACATGATTGCAGATTTTGGCAAGAAACAGTGCGTCGGTAAAGGCGGTGTTGCCGCCGCCAACCACAACCACATCCTTTCCCTTGAAAAACGCACCGTCGCATAAAGCACAGTAGCTGATACCCTTTCCAATTAGGGCTTCTTCGTTATCAATGCCCATCGACCGGGGACGGGCGCCACCGGCAAAGATGACGGCTTTGGCATCCTTCTGGCCGTCGTCCGTTTGGGCGGTAAAGGTGCCGTCAGGATTTTGAATCAGAGATTCCACAGACGCAAAGGCAATTTCCGCGCCGGCATCCATTGCCTGGGAGCAAAAGGCATCGCCCAGCTCCATACCGCTGATTTTCGGAAGTCCCGGGTAGTTGTCAACCTGATGGGATTGGGTGATTTGGCCTCCCAAGGTTTCTCGTTCACATACAGTAACGCTGTGGCCTGCCCGCGCGGCATAAATAGCGGCTGTCAGACCGGCAGGGCCGCCGCCGATGATCAAAATGTCAGTCATTATCTTTCCTCCTTATATAATATAGCCGTCGAGTACTTTTAGCGTATTAAAAACGCCGTCAATGTGGCTACGCTCGTAGCCATGGCTCGCATAAACGCCTGCGCCAATTAGGCCGTGGCGAATGTCGTAACCGCCCCGCAGGGTGGCTTCCACATCGGAGCCGTAATGGGGATAGATGTCTACCGCATAGTCAGCGTCGGTCTTTTTCGCCGCTTGGATCAGCTTGCCAACAACCTCGTAGCTGTAAGGTCCGCCAGAGTCCTTGGCGCAGATGGAAACCTGACGCTCTGTACATTGCAGGCCGTTTCCCACACAGCCCATATCCACAGAGATTGCCTCTGTTACGCCTGCGGGAACAGAACCGGAGCCGCCGTGTCCAACCTCTTCATAAACGGTAACGTGGACATAGACAGGGCGGGGGAGCGCAATGTTTTGGTCCTTCAGGTATCTTGCAAAGGCAAGCAAAATGCCAACGGAGAGCTTGTCATCCAAAAATCGGCTTTTCAGATAACCGGACGCAGTCCGGCGGGTACGGGGATCAAAGCAGACGATATCCCCAACCTCAATGCCCAGCTTCCGGGTATCCGCGGCGGATTTTACACCATCGTCAAGGACCACCTCGGTTGTGTCAAAGCTGCGGGATGTGGAGCTATACTCATTGTTTACATGGACAGAGGCATTACAAAGCTGAAGCGTACCCTCGATGACTTTGCCGGAACGGGTATAAACTCGGACATTTTCAGCTTCGGCGTTATTGGCGTTCATTCCGCCAAGGGGGGAAATGCGCAAACGACCGTTTCCCTTTATCTCTGCAACCATACCGCCTAAGGTATCTGTGTGGGCAGCGAGCATCAGACCGTTATTGCCTTCTCCACCGCCAAGATGAACCAATACGCCGCCCTTCTCCGTTCGCACAGCGGAATAACCCATAGAAGCAAAACGGGCTTGCACCCAATCAGCGGCCTTTTCCGTAAAGCCGGTGGGGGAATCAATGGACAAAAGCTGGGCAGTCTGCTCCCAAGCGTAGTTTGCATATTGCATGGTAACCATAGTATGCCTCCAAATAACTTTTTTTCTATTGTAACATCGGGGAAATGTAAATTCAAGTTTGTAATGAAAAACTTAGTTGAGAAAAATGCAAATTTCCTCTTGCTATTTTTGAAAAGATGTTATATACTGTCAGGGTAGCTGGTTTTCCTTAAGGGGAGCAGCCTAATCACATCTGCCGGTGTGATGGAATGGTAGACGTAGTGGACTCAAAATCCACCGGTGGCGACACCGTGCCGGTTCGAGTCCGGCCACCGGCACCACAAAAGCTCCGATGAATGATACATTCATCGGAGCTTTTGAACTAAGTTTGCCCTTGCGGGCAAGTGAAGTTGCCTGCGGCAGTGAAGTTTGCTTCGCAAGTGTTTTTGGAAAACTTAACTTCACTTTGTGCGATTGCACAGAACTTCACTATGCCGTCGGCATAATTTCACTTGACGTCAGCCAAACTTCACTTCTTTGCACCTTCGTTAAATTTAGTTGAAAAGATTCCTCCGTTCCTGCTTATGCACAGACTTTAGGTGGGCGCATAAAATGTCCTATAAGCAATGTGCTTATTGCCAAAATTAAATTGGAGGTATGGAAATGTCGGAGTATGCGCAGGGGTGCGTGCGCTGCGGGCCTGAGGATCTGCAGAACGCCCTTTCCATTCACACCCGTAAAATCACGGACAGCTGTCGGGACAAAGACTGCATTGAGGGCCTGCGGGTCTATCTCACAAGAGGCTCACAGGCAATTTTAGATACTGCCGCCGGTGCAAAGGTGCGCTGTGCTGACCTTGTTTATGCCGCAGTTGAGGTCGAGCCTGTGGCCTTTGACAGAAATCATTACTGTATTGATGTTACATTTTATTACCGGGTACTGGCAGATGCTACCATTGGCACTTGTCGACCTGCGGCGCTGTACGGCTTAGCGGTATTCTCTAAACGGGCTGTTCTCTGCGGTGAGGAGAGCCGGGCAAGGATATTTACCAGCAACGATACGCCCGGTGCGTTGCTTTGCCAAAACAGCAACTATCCCACGGCTGTGGTTGAGGCGCTGGATCCAATGATTCTCAGCTCTCGAGTTAAGGAGCTGTGCGACTGCGGTAATCGGGAAAATACAGTGGTGCAGATTCCGGCAAATGTACTGGAACTGTTTGACGACGAACTGGTGCTCTCCGGTGATCGGAGACGGCTCTATGTATCCCTGGGGCAGTTTTCCATTATCCGTTTGGAACGGGATGCCCAAATCGTGGTGCCTTTCCTGGATTATTCTCTGCCCACAAAGGACTGCTGTGATGCGCCCGGCTGTGCGGAAGACCCCTGTGAGATGTTCAGCCGTATTCCGTTCCCGGCAAGTCAGTTTACGCCCAAGGGTTGTGAACCTTGCGAGGGGAAAGAACCGGCAGGGGATGGCGGCTGTAGCAGCTGTTATACCACGACCGCAGATATTTAACCATAAGGCCGAAGGGGTAATCCCTTCGGCCTTTCGTTATTTCATATTAAGGAGTCGTTTGCGGGCAATGTTGATGGGGCCTTCGTTCATATGGTTGATCCAGGCAAGGCTCTTGCCACAGCCGTAAACGGCGCAGGAATCCGGGTCATCGGCAACGGTGCAGGAAATGCCGGTGCGCTCCATAATATAAAGATCCATACCCCAGAGCTGGCTACCGCCGCCGGTGAGGACGATGCCGTTACCGGCAATATCGCCGACTAATTCCGGAGAAGTGTCGTCCAGCACGGACAGGACCTGGTCTGCGATTTGACGGGCAAGACGGGTCAGGGGCTCAAGGAGCTCTGTGGAGTTAATAAGTAACTCCCGGGGAGCGCCGGATTTGGCATCCCGACCACGGACACGCATACTCACCGCATCGGGACGGGGGTGGACACAGCCGATTTGCATTTTGATTTCCTCTGCGGTAACTTTTCCAATGACAACACCATGTCTGCGGCGGATATAGCGACCGATGGCATCGTCAAAAGCATCACCGGCAACCTTAATGGATGTGGAGGTAGCTACAGCGTTTTGGGTAAGGACGGCGATGTTTGTTGTGCCGCCGCCAATATCCACGATCATATGTCCGGCGTTGCCGGAGAGGTCCAAGCCCGCGCCAAGGGCGGCCGCCAGAGGTTCCTCGATCAGGTAAACCCGGCGAGCACCGGCTTCAATGGCGGCGTTGATTACGGTGCGTTCCTCAACCTCCGTAACGCCGCTGGGAACACAGATAACCACTCTGGGTTTGGGGGTAAAGATGGAAGATTTGGACACCTTGCGGAATAGGTCCTGGAGCATCCTTACGGTCATTTCGTGGTCGGAGATTACGCCGTCTTTCAGAGGATACATCGCCACAATATTGCCGGGGGTTCGTCCCAGCATATTCCGGGCGGCAGAACCCACCTGCATAATTTTTCCGGTTGCCTTACTGACAGCAACAACAGAGGGTTCCCGGACTACAACACCGCTACCGTCCACATAAATCAGCACATTGGATGTGCCCAGGTCAATACCAAAATCATTGGAGAAAAATTGCATATCCTTCACCTACATCATTATTTTCTGTTCTTGTGCGCCGATGCCACGGCCGCACAGTAAATCGCTTTTGCTCCAGCGGTTAAGAGCGTTTTGGCGCATTCCGATGAGGTTGCGCCGGTGGTGATCACATCATCAATAAGCAATAGCGTTTTACCGGTAGTCTCTGCTTTGTTAAGTGCTTTGTACGCACCTAAAACGTTGGCTTTTCGTTTTGCGGCATCCATAATGCCGGACTGCGCCGGGGTATGCCGCTGCTTTTTAAGCGTTGGGAGCAGGGGAATACGAAGCTCATTGGAAACGGCTTTTGCCAGCAGCTCTACCTGATCGTATCCACGTTGGAATTTTCTGCGGAAGCTGATGGGAACCCAAGTAATATAGTCAAAATCCACCTGCATTTCCTGAATGCGAAGAGCGAGGGCCCGAGCATAGGCATCCGCATAGCTGCGGGCATTGCGGAATTTATAGCGGATGATGCTCTTTTGCACGTTTTCTTTATAATACCATACCGCAGTCCATCCTGCAACAAAAGGAATATTATTTTTTCCGGGCATAAACTCCGGGGCGTTCCTGCGGCAGTAACCACAAAGGTCTGTTTCCTCTTTTTGAAGAAGTTTCCGACAGAGTATGCACTTTCTGGGGAACAATAGATCCAGTATCATTTATCTTTCTCCTGTAAGCGCAATTTAAGACCGGTATAGCGGCTTGCGTTTTTTGCGTTTTCCACCATTGCTGCAACCGTATCCTCCCGACCCACAATGATGAGAAGCTCTTTTGCTCTGGTAATAGCGGTATAGAGCACACTGCGTTTTAGCAAATAGGGAGAACTGTTCCAGGCGGAGAGGATCACAGCCCGGTATTCACTGCCCTGGCTTTTGTGAACGGTGATGGCATAGGCAGGTTCCAGCTCGTTGAGCTGAGAAAACTCGTAGATGGCTTC
The DNA here is from genome assembly GCA_015068165.1 of Oscillospiraceae bacterium. Classification (GTDB taxonomy): domain Bacteria; phylum Bacillota; class Clostridia; order Oscillospirales; family Oscillospiraceae; genus Faecousia. The sequence continues at coordinate 28,633 of SVKZ01000007.1, read as the reverse complement.
TTTCCCGTCAAAAACAATGTGAAGCTGCTCCATATGGGGATCAATTTCCGAGATCACACCAATGTCGCCGTTAAAAATGCCGGTACCAACCTGACTGCCGTCGGTAGATTTCCATAAAATATCATAATTATTGCGAACCTGCATAACCCGATCGCCCTCACGGAACGTATACTGTCCAAACTGCCGTTCCCGCTTGTTGGGCGAGGAGGGATTCAGTCCGGCCTGTAGGCGGATGTTGAGATTGACTGTTCCTGCAGGGCCCTTCTTTGTCGGCGTGAGGACTTGAATCTGCTCTGGGGGGATGCCCATATTTTGGGGCAGTCGGGTAGTACACAAACCGAGAATGGTTTGCGCTACTTCCTCTTCGCTTTTCGCTGACAGAAAGAAAAAGTCGCTTTTCCGGTCTCTCAGCTCGGGCATTTGGCCCTTATTGACCCGGTGAGCGTTCATTACGATCAGGCTTTCCTGAGCTTGACGGAAGATCTCTGTGAGGATGACACAGGGAACTGCGCCGCTACGGAGTATATCCCGGAAGGGAAATCCGGGACCGATAGGAGGGAGCTGATCGGGGTCGCCGACCAAAATGATTCGGGCCTTTTCCGGAATAGCAGATAGGAGTTTGTGGAACAGTAAAATATCCATCATAGACATTTCGTCAATAATGACCGCATCTGTCTTTAACGGGTTATTTGCGTTCCGGTTAAAGCAAAGATCGCCGGTTACCGGGTCGATGCCGGATTCTAAAAGCCGGTGGATGGTAGAGGCGTTCTCGCCGGTAACCTCCGAAAGCCGGTAGGCGGCACGGCCGGTAGGTGCACCCAAAAGGCAGGTAAGGCCCATTTGCTTATATAGTGCTACGATCGCATTGACGATGGTGGTTTTGCCTGTACCGGGGCCACCGGAGATGATTAAAAGGCGGGAATTGATTGCCTGAGTAATGGCTTTTACCTGATTTTCTGCGTAAGAAATGCCGATTTCCTTCTCCAGCGAGCGGATAAGCTTTCCCAGATTGGCAGGGGCGACCGCAGGGGAACGGGATGCTGAGAGTAGGCGGGTTTTACAGTAAATCTCTGCCTCATAAAGGTCAGGAAGGTAGCAAATGGGGATTCCCGCGAGGGTGTCCGGAATAAGCTGTTCACCGGCAATCAAACGGGAAATTCCGTTGGAAACCAAAGTGCCGTCCAGCCCTAATAACTGAGCAACTGCCACAGCCAGCTTGTCCTGGGGAAGGAAACTGTGCCCCATTGAGGCATTGTAATGTAATTCAAATCGAATACCGGCCTCTACGCGCCGGGGGTCATCCCCGGAAACACCCAACTCAATGGCGAAACGGTCAACGGCGGCAAAGGGTGCGTCAAATCCGTCGTCCATCAGTAGATACGGGTCATCGTACAGCAGATCCAAGGCCCTGTCGCCATAGAGCTTATAGCAGCGAATCGCGAGTTCCGGAGGGAGTAGGTGCAGAGCGAAAAACTCCAGGATATGCCGAACACCTATCTGCAACCGATAAGCTTCTCCGATGGCCAAAGCCTTGGCATCGGAAATGCCGGAGATCTCGCTCAGCCGTTCTGGCTCCCGCTCCATTATGGCCAGGGTTTGCTCGCCAAAACGGTTTACAATGGCGGAGGCCAATTTTGGCCCAATGCCTTTAATGGCTCTGCCGGAGAGATAGGTAAGAATTTGACTGTTGGTCTGCGGCAGAAGACGCTCTAAAAACTCGGCTTCAAACTGACGGCCATAGCTGGGATGGCTGCTCCATTTTCCGGTAACCATCAGTCGTTCACCCACAAAGGGAAGTGGGATTGTGCCAACTACTGTAACGGTTTGCCCATTTTCACATTCCATACGAAGCACACTATAGCCGTTATCGTAGTTTTGGAAGACAACAGAGGCAATATTGCCCTGCAAAATTTCCATTTCGTGCATACTGCGCCTCCGTTCTGCTTTTCTTATATCATACAATAAAAGTTTACAAATGAAAAGTCTTAACTCATCATATTACTGGTAAAATTTTCTTGCATTAATGTATGTTAAATGATATAATATCCGCAGATTATACAATGGGGGCAGTGAAATGAAAAATCTAAGCTTACTGGTTTGGTTTACCCAACTGGCTGTCTCCGTTGCCGTGCCATTGGGTGGCGCTGTCTGGCTCTCTGTGTGGCTATATAATAAATACCGGCTTGGTGTTTGGGTGATCATCCTCGGTGTTTTACTGGGGCTCTGGTGGGCGATTGACGGCCTTCGGACAAGTCTGAAGGCGATGGCGCGGCTGGCAAAGCCGGACGCAGAGGATAATGAAGAGCAAAGGAATGGATAAAATGGATGATTCCAGAAAGATAGCCCTTCGGGAGACTTTATATATTTTGATTGGTGTATCTATACTGACTGCTGTGATGTTTGTCGTTTACGGCGTACTTGGGATATTTGACTTATCCGTGCTTCTTGGCGGCATTGTTGGTGCGCTTCTGGCAGTGGGCAATTTTTTCTTTATGGCAGTTGCGGCGACCTTGGCTTCGGATAAAGCCCAGCAGCAGAATGTAAAGGGTGGAACCCAAATAATGAGCGCATCTTATCCGCTGCGGCTTTTGGTTCTTACCGGTGTTTTGCTGCTTTGCGGTTTTAGCGGGAAGTTTAACCCGATTGCTTTGGTGTTGCCTCTTGCCTTTGTTCGGCCAGTATTGAACCTGAGTGAGTTTTTCAGAAAGAGGTGAGAGTAGCAAATGGAGAATGTAAGCATTGACGGCGCATATATATACTTTCAGATTCCTGTTTTTGGAGGCATCAATGTAACCCAGACAATGCTGTCGCTGCTGATTGTAACAATTTTACTAAGTGTCGCCGGTTATTACCTCGGAAGAAATCTTCAAAAGCGCCCCGGAAAACTTCAGGCATTGACAGAGAAGGGGGTTTTAATTCTCCGGAATTTGGTCTGCAGCACGATGGGAAAACACAATGCCCATTGGACACCGTATATCGGCACGATTTTTCTGTCATCTCTGTGCGGTAGTTTGATTGGTATGACCGGTTTCCTTCGCTCTACCACTGCGGATTTGAGTGTACCGCTTACCTGGGGTATTATGACCAGTGTGATTATATGGTATCAATCCATTAAGGCAAATGGTGTTAAAGGATGGCTGAAGGGGTTTGCGGAGCCTATCGCAGTGATGCTGCCGATGAATATTGTTTCTGAAATTGCCCAGCCTGTAGCGATGGCATTTCGTCATTTCGGTAATGTTGCAGGCGGCGGGGTAATTAACAGTATTCTATATACAGCACTCGGGCTGCTTTCTACTGCGGTGATTGGATTTCTTTCTAAAACCATTGTCGTGCCGATAGTTTTATTTATATTGGCGCTGATGCTTGTCTATCGTGGCAAGCAGAAGAAAAAGACCCTATTTATCATACTCGGCGCAGCACTGGCGGTGTTGGGTCTTATTGGAATACTGCAGTTTACAGGCATTTTATCGGATATTCCCATTTTTCAGTACGGTATTCCGGCGGTGCTGTCGGTGTATTTTGACTTGTTCTCGGGGTTTGTTCAGGCTTTTGTTTTTAGCCTTTTGAGTATGGTCTATATTTCCGGTGCTTGTCCGCCGCCTGAAAATAAATAAGTAATTACAATAAACGGAGGAATTTTTTATGGAATTTAATGAGTTTTTTCTTAAGGCTTGCTGCGCTATTGCTGCTGGTTTGTGTATGGGCATCGGCTCTATCGGTCCTGCTCTTGGCGAAGGCAATGCGGTAGGTAAGGCGCTGGAGGGTATGGCCCGTCAGCCCGAGGCTGCCAACGACCTGCGTACCAATATGATCATCGGCTGTGCTGTTACCGAGACTACCGGTATTTACTCTCTGCTGATATCCTTCCTGATTTTGTTTGCCGTTAACGCTTAATTGCAGGTAGTAATATTAGGAAAGGAGCCGGAAAATGGGATTTGAAGCGTTCTTGGGTGTAAATCCCTGGACGGCACTGTTTACGCTGGCAAATACGATTACCCTTTTTCTTGTCCTGAAAAAGATGCTTTTTAAGCCTGTCCTTCGGATGATTGAAGATCGGCAAAATGAGATCGACAATATGTACCGTGAGGCATGCGAGTCTCAGCATCACGCAAAAGCTTTGCAGGCAGAGTATGAGGCAAAGTTTGCCGCAGCCTCCCAGGAAGCGGAGCGGCTGGTAAAGGATGCGGTTGCCCGGGGTCAAAGCCGGGAAGAGGAGATTCTTCGCCAGGCAAATGCGGAAGCAAATGCCATCCGCGAAAAGGCCTCTGCGGATATTGCACAGGAAAAGAAAAAAGCCGTTGCGGAAGCCAAGGGCGAAATTTCCGATCTTGCAATAGAGATTGCCCAAAAGATGATTGGCAAATCTCTGAACGACAAGGATCAGAAGCGTTTGGTGGATAGTTTTATCGACGAATTGGGTGAGCCGCTATGAACCAAAGTGCCGCTATTTATGCCGGTAGTCTCTATAGCCTTGCGGCAGAGGAGAGACTTGTGGCTCAAATACTGGATGAGATGGACACCGTACAAGGAATATTGGAAAGCGAGCCGGATTTTGTTGCGCTGCTTGCTTCGCCCGGTATCTCCAAAGAAGAGAGAACAGGGATGTTGGATACTTGCCTGCGGGGAAAAATCCATCCGTATCTGCTTAATTTTCTCAAGCTCATTACAGAGCGTGGGATGATTTGTCAGCTTGAGGCGTGCTGTGCAGCTTATCAAAAGCTATATAATGAGGAAATGGGGATACTGCCTGTATCGGTTGCATCTGCTGTGCCTCTTGATGATAGGCAAAAGGTGCGTCTTAAGGAAAAGCTGGATAAAATCACTGGGAAGGATGTGCAGCTTTGCTGCGCTGTGGATCCCCAGTGCATCGGCGGTATTCGCGTGGATTATGACAATAAGCAGATCGACGGAACAGTGGCAAACCGTTTATCATCTATGGCAGAACTGCTGAAAAACACCGCTTTTTGAAGTAGAAAGCAGGAAATTTGATTATGGAATTAAAACCTGAAGAAATTACAAGGCTGATTCGCAGCCAAATTAAAAATTACGAGAATAAGCTGGAAGTCAGCGAAACCGGTACGGTTATGCTGGTTGGCGACGGCATCGCCAGAGCATCGGGTCTGCATCAATGTATGGCAGGTGAGCTGGTAGAGTTTCCCAACGGTGCATACGGAATGGCGCAAAACCTGGAGGAGGAGTCCGTTTCCATTGTTATCCTCGGCAACGACGAGGGTATCAAGGAGGGCGACCAGGTAAAGCGCACTGGCCGTGTGGTCTCCGTACCTGTGGGCGAGGGGCTGATTGGCCGTGTGGTCAATGCCCTGGGTGAGCCGATCGACGGAAAAGGGCCAATTACCGCATCTGCCTACCGTCCCATCGAAGCACCGGCCCCCGGCATTATGGACAGAGAGCCGGTCAATGAGCCTCTCCAGACCGGCATTAAAGCAATCGACTCTATGATCCCCATTGGCAAGGGTCAGCGTGAGCTGATCATCGGCGACCGCCAGACCGGTAAGACCACCATTGCAACAGATACCATCCTGAACCAAAAGGGGAAAGATGTGCTCTGTATTTATGTGGCAATCGGGCAGAAGCGGTCTACTGTTGCCCAGATTGTTAATAATCTGTCCCTCGGTGGTGCGATGGATTATACCATCGTTGTGTCTGCAACAGCTTCCGAGCTTGCGCCACTGCAGTATATTGCGCCCTATGCCGGTTGCACCATGGGTGAGTATTTTATGCACCAGGGCAAGGACGTGCTGGTGATCTATGATGACCTGAGTAAGCACGCAGTTGCCTACCGCGCCATTTCTCTGCTGATTCGCCGTCCTCCCGGACGGGAAGCCTATCCCGGCGACGTATTCTACCTGCACTCCCGGCTTTTGGAGCGTGCGGCCCATATGTCAAGGGAAAAGGGTGGCGGCAGTCTAACGGCGCTTCCCATCATTGAGACCCAGGCAGGCGACGTTTCTGCCTACATTCCCACCAATGTTATTTCGATTACCGACGGTCAGATATTCCTGGAGGAAGAGCTGTTTAACGCCGGTATTATGCCTGCGGTGAACCCCGGTATTTCCGTTTCCCGTGTTGGCGGCGCAGCCCAGATTAAGGCGATGAAGAAGGTTGCAGGCAGTTTAAAGCTACTGTACTCCCAGTACCGGGAACTGCAGAGCTTTGCCCAGTTTGGCTCGGATTTGGATAAGGACACCAAGCAACGCCTTGCTTTGGGCGAACGGATTGTGGCCGTTTTGAAGCAGAAGAACAATTCGCCTTTGGATGTAGCATTCCAGGTGTGCATTTTGTATGCGGTGATTAACGGATATTTGGACAAGCTCAAAGTAGGGCAGATTTCGGAGTTTGAGCTGCGCCTGCGTGCGCATATTGGGATGAAATATCCTGACATTATGGATGAAATCCACAAGACCGGCAAACTGGAAAAAAGCACAGAAGAAAGGTTGCAGGAGGCACTGAAAACCCTTCTTGCGGATTATGAAATTGCAGTGTAAAGGAGATTTCTATGGCTGGCGTATCTGCAAAGTCCATTAAAAACAGAATACGCAGTATGGAGTCTACCCGGCAAATCACCCGGGCAATGGAGCTGGTGGCCGCATCCAAGCTGCGTAAGGCGCAGAATCAGGCCATCACCACACGGCCTTACTACACCTGTCTTTATGAAACGATCAACAATATCGCTTCTTCCGCAGGCGAGATAACATCTGATTATATGTCTGCAGACAGACCCGGAAAAGTGGCATATATCCTTATTGCCGGCGATCGGGGACTTTCCGGTGGATATAATAACAATGTTTTCAAATTGTTGCCGGATAAACCGGAAGCGGTTTTTCCTATCGGCAAAAAGGCGGTGGAGTACTGCGTTTCCAGATCCATCAATACGATCTCGGAAGCTTATATATCCGCGGAAAAAACGGACAGCGAAGATTGTATGCAGATAGCCCGTACCCTCTGTCAGGGCTTTTTGTCCGGGAAGTACAGCAGGATTTGTGTGCTGTTTACCAATTTTGTGTCTGTGCTTACCCAAACACCGGCTTCTTTGCAGCTTCTGCCGTTGGAGGGGGTCAGCGGTAAACCGGCCCAATCCGAAATGCTCTATGAGCCGGATGCGGAAACGGTGCTTTCCGCTGTTATTCCCGAGTATATTGGCGGTGTGATCTACGGCGCACTTTGTGAAAGCCGTGCTTCCGAACAGGCGGCACGCCGGTCAGCGATGGACTCCGCTACCCAAAATGCAGACACGATGATCGAGGACTTGAGTCTGCAGCTTAACCGGGCACGCCAGGCGGCGATTACCCGGGAAATTACTGAAATTGTTGCGGGTGTCTGACCCGAAAATACTAAAGGAGTTGAATCCTATGCCCAAAAATGTGGGTACGGTCATACAGGTTATGGGACCTGTGCTGGATATTCGCTTTTCTGCGGAAAATTTGCCGGCGCTATTGACCGCTATTGAGATACCCAATGGAGAGAGTACAGTTGTTGCAGAGGTTGCTCAGCACATTGGCGATAATGTGGTTCGCTGCATTGCGATGAATGCAACGGACGGTCTGCGCCGCGGTTTGGATGCGATTGATACGGGCGCGCCTATCCGTGTGCCGGTAGGTGAGGAGTGCCTGGGGCGTGTGTTTAACCTGCTGGGTCAGCCCATCGACCAGGGAAAACCTTTGAATACCGAGGAAGCCTGGCCCATTCACAGACCTGCCCCTGCCTACGATGAGCAGGCACTGGGAACGGAGATTTTGGAGACCGGCATTAAGGTTGTTGACCTGATTTGCCCCTATGCAAAGGGTGGCAAAATTGGTCTGTTCGGCGGCGCAGGTGTTGGTAAGACCGTTCTTATTATGGAACTTATCAATAATGTTGCCAAAGCCCACGGTGGTATTTCTGTTTTTACAGGTGTCGGCGAGCGTACCCGTGAGGGTAACGACCTCTATCGGGAAATGACCGAATCCGGTGTTATTAACAAGACCGCAATGGTTTACGGACAGATGAACGAGCCACCCGGAGCCCGTATGCGTGTGGGTCTCTCCGGTCTTACTATGGCTGAATATTTCCGGGATGTTAAGCATCAGGATGTGTTGCTGTTTATTGATAACATCTTCCGCTTTACCCAGGCAGGCTCTGAGGTTTCTGCCCTTCTTGGCCGTATTCCTTCGGCTGTTGGCTATCAGCCTACTCTGGCAACGGAAATGGGCGCTCTGCAGGAACGGATTACCTCCACCAACAATGGCTCTATCACCTCTGTACAGGCTGTCTATGTGCCGGCTGACGACTACACAGACCCGGCTCCCGCTACCACATTTGCCCACCTGGATGCAACTACGGCTTTGGATCGCGGAATTGCATCTCTGGGTATTTATCCTGCGGTTGATCCGCTGAGCTCCAGCTCCCGGATTCTCACGCCACAGGTGGTGGGTCAGGAGCATTATGAGACAGCGCTTGCTGTTAAGCAGATTCTCCAGCGGTATAAGGAATTGCAGGATATCATCGCCATTATGGGTATGGACGAGCTGAGCGATGAGGATAAGCTGACGGTCAACCGCGCAAGAAAGGTGCAGAGATTCCTTTCTCAGCCCTTCTCCGTTGCGGAGCAGTTTACCGGCTATGAGGGCAAATATGTCCCGTTGAAAGAGACAGTCCGCGGTTTCCGTGAAATTATTGAAGGCAAGCACGATGAAATTCCGGAATCCTATTTCCTGTTTGTCGGCTCCATTGACGAAGTGGTTGAAAAGTGGAAGGGTGATCAGCAATGACAAGCTTTCCCTTAAAAATCGTTACTCCGGACGGGGTATGCTTTGACGGTCAGGCGGAATCGGTTACGGTAAAGACCATTAACGGATATATGGGGATTCTTGCCGGGCATATTGACATTACCACCGCCCTTGCCGGTGGGGAAGCCCGTGTGGTTGTGGACGGCAAAACACGCAGGGCCGACTGTCAAAGGGGTATGCTGTCTGTACAAAACGGAGAAGTAGCTCTGCTCCCAGCCATTTTTCGGTGGACGGAATGATTATCTGCTGTGGGGCATATACTGCTCCACAGCTTTGCTTTTTTTGAAGGAGGTTTTTCCTTATGAAGCTTACTTTTTTAGGTGCGGCCCACGAGGTAACCGGCTCTTGCACCTTAATGGAGGTTGGCGACAAGAAAATTCTGATTGATTGCGGTATGGAGCAGGGGATTGATACTTACGAAAACTACGCCCTGCCGGTAACACCGGACGAACTGGACGCAGTTTGCCTGACCCACGCCCATATGGACCATTCCGGCAAAATCCCGGCCCTTGTGGCAAAGGGCTTTACAGGAAAAATATTTGCTACAGAGGCAACCTACCGGCTGTGTAACATTATGCTCCGGGACTCTGCCCATATTCAGGAATTTGAAGCCCAGTGGCGCAACCGGAAAGCGAAGCGCGCAGACGAGGAGGTTTATGTTCCCCTTTACTCTATGGCAAATGTGGAGCAGACACTCAAGCAATTTTCTTACTGCGGTTACGGACAGACGATGGAAGTCTGCCAGGGCGTACACGCCACATTTATAGATGCGGGTCATCTTTTGGGCTCTTCCAGTATTTTACTGACTGTAGAAGAAGGGAAGGACAAACGAACCGTTCTTTTTTCCGGAGACTTGGGAAACACAGACAGACCCCTTATCCGGGATCCTCAATCGCCCCCGGATGCGGATTATGTGGTCATTGAGTCCACATACGGAGACCGTACCCACGGTATGCGCCCGGATTATATCTCCCAACTGACGGATATATTGCAGGAGACCTTTGATAAGGGCGGCAATGTGGTCATTCCGGCCTTTGCCATTGGCAGAACCCAGGAGCTATTGTACCTGCTTCGCAATATTAAGGAAAAAGGGCTTGTCCGGGGACACGATGGGTTCCCGGTGTATGTAGACAGTCCCTTGGCGATAGAGGCGACCAAGATTTATGCTGACGGCTTGACGGATTACTATGATGAAGAGACGCTAAAGCTTTTGGAGCAGGGGGTTGACCCCATTACCTTTCCGGGGCTCAAGCTCTCCATTACTTCTGAGGAATCAAAGCTGATCAATGCCGACGATACACCCAAGGTGATTATCTCCGCTTCCGGTATGTGTGAGGCCGGCCGTATTCGCCATCACCTGAAGCATAACCTTTGGCGGAAAGAGTCTACCGTCTTGTTTGTGGGTTATCAGTCTGTTGGGACAATGGGCAGACGGCTCATTGACGGGGCAGACAGGGTAAAGCTCTTTGGGGAGGACATTGCGGTATATGCCCGGATTGAGACAATGGCGGGTATTTCAGGACACGCAGATATGGAACGGATGCTCTCCTGGCTCTCCCATGTAAAAGAGCCGAGAAAGGTATTTGTCAATCACGGAGACGATCAGGTTTGCGACCGGTTTGCAGACACGATTTCTTCGCGTTTGGGCTTTACAGCCCTTGCACCCTACAGTGGCGATGCCTACGAGCTTGTAAGCGGTGCTTGCATTCAAAAGGGGATGGTGGTGCGCATCAATAAGCGCTCCAAGGGCCGTCAGAACAACCTTGCCGCTATGGAACGGCTCAGAGCAGCCTATGTGCGTCTTGGCCGTCTTGTGGAGGCGATGAAAGGGGCTACTAACAAGGAAATCGCCCATATCACAGACCGGATACTCAGCATTTGCGAGAAGTTCGAAAGAAAATAAAAAATTTACTACCGGTTGTGCCATTTCAACCGGTAGTTTCTATTGACAAAAATACTAAACATATGTATACTTGTATACAAGTATACAATCAAAGGAGACGATGCTATGCTTGAAATTTCCCCCAAGACCAATTTGCTTGAACAAAAGTCCTATAAGTATTCCTTGCAGGATGTGGCAGAGCCCAATCTGCAACGGGAGATTTTTGCTTTTGACTCTGTACCGAAGGTTTCCTTTAACCACCGGAAAGTGCCTATGAATATGCCTGAGGAAATCTGGATCACAGATACCTCTTTCCGGGACGGTCAGCAGTCTGTTGCGCCCTACAGCGCCAAGCAGATCGTTGATCTATATAAGCTGCTCAATAAGTTGGGCGGCCCTTACGGGATTATCCGCCAGACTGAGTTCTTTATTTACAGCAATAAGGACAGAGAGGCTGTAGAAAAGTGCCAAGAGCTGGGTCTGCGCTTCCCGGAAATTACCACTTGGATTCGTGCCAGCAAGGAAGATTTTAAGCTGGTACGGGATATGGGCATCCGTGAGACCGGTATCTTGGTAAGCTGTAGCGATTACCATATCTTCAAAAAGATGAAGATGACCCGCAGCCAGGTGCTGGATTACTATTTGGGTACGATTAAGGATGCTTTTGCCGCAGGAATTGTGCCCAGATGCCATTTAGAGGACATTACCCGGGCTGATTTTTATGGTTTTGTTGTTCCTTTTGTCAACGAACTGCAGGCACTTTCCAAGGAGGCAGGTATTCCTGTGAAAATCCGGGCCTGTGATACTATGGGCTACGGTGTTCCCTATACGGAAGCGGCTATGCCCCGAAGCGTTGCCGGTATCATTTACGGCTTGCAGCACTATTCGGATGTGCCCAGCGAGTGCTTAGAATGGCACGGACATAACGATTTCTACAAGGCAGTCGCCAACGCCTCCACAGCTTGGCTCTACGGTGCTTGCGCGGTTAACTGCTCTATGCTTAGCATCGGTGAGCGTACCGGCAATATTCCCCTGGAGGCAATGGTCTTTGAGTATGCCTCCTTGCGTGGCTCTTTGGACGGTATGCAGCCTACTGCGATTACAGAAATTGCCGAGTATTTTGAAAAGGAAATGGGTTATGTGATCCCGCCGATGACACCCTTCGTGGGCGAGAGCTTTAACTCCACCCGTGCCGGTATTCACGCCGACGGATTATTAAAGGATGCGGAAATTTACTCTATTTTTGATACGGAGCTTCTGCTGAACAGACCTGCTACCGTACAGATCAGCAAGACCTCCGGCCTCGCCGGTATTGCTTACTGGATCAATGTTCACTATGGCCTGAAAGGCGAAAAGGAACTGAAAAAGAACGATCCGCTGGTAATTGCCATTAAGGCGTGGACAGATGAATTGTATGAAGACGGCAGGCAAACCGTAATGTCCCACGGCGAGTTGGTAGAGAAAATCGAAGAACTGGCCCCCGGCCGTTTCTAAAGCCCATCAATGAATAAAATGAAGACTGAGCGAAACAGACACCGCCTTGGGCGTGTTCGGGTTATGTTGCTCAGGCTTAGGAGGATTTATGGAAAAGTTTAGAACCGTATCTCTTGCCGATCAGGTGTTTGAAAAGTTAGAGGACGATATTATTACCGGTGTCTATGCCCGGGGCGAAATCATTACAGAGCTTAAACTGGTTGAGACCTTGGGTGTCAGCCGTACCCCTGTGCGGGAAGCGCTGAGACGGTTAGAGCATGAGCGTCTTGTGCAGGAAACCGGAAAGGGTACGATGGTGCTGGGGATTACCCAGGAAGACCTGATTGATATTATGGATATTCGTATGCGCATCGAGGGTTTGGCGGCGGCGCAGGCAGCCCAGAACCGCACGCAGGAGGATATTGATAAAATCACATCTCTGTGCGAACTGCAGGACTACTACTTCGGGAAAAATGACTTAGATCACCTGCGGGAGGTGGACGATCAGTTCCACGATCTGATTTATGACATCAATCCCCGGAGCATTTTGCGGGATACCCTTGTTCCGTTGCACAAAAAGACCCAGCGCTTCCGGAGAATCTCCATTGCGGATGTTTCTCGGCTTCAAAAAACCGTGAAGGAACATAAAGCCATTGGTAAGGCTATTATTGACGGTGATGCAGAGCTTGCCTGCAAGCTGATGGAGGAGCATATCGCCAACGCCAAAGACAATATGATTGCGAGGCTGACGATAAATGAGTAAGACCATAGCACAGAAAATTATTGCTTCCCACTTGGTAAGCGGAGATATGACCCCCGGCGGTCAGGTTGCCCTGCGCATTGACCAGACCCTGACCCAGGATGCCACCGGCACGATGGCCTATTTGGAATTTGAGACCATGGGTATTCCCAGAGTGCGTACAGAGCTGAGTGTGGCCTATGTAGACCACAATACCCTCCAGTGCGGCTTTGAAAATGCTGACGATCACCGGTACTTACAGACTGTGGCCGCAAAATACGGTGTGCGGTTCTCCCGTCCCGGTAACGGTATTTGCCATCAGGTCCATCTGGAGCGCTTCGGTATCCCCGGTAAAACCTTAATCGGTTCTGACAGCCATACCCCCACCAGCGGGGGGTTGGGTATGCTGGCTTTCGGTGCAGGCGGCTTGGATGTAGCCGTGGCAATGGGCGGCGGCGCATATTACATTACGATGCCCAAAATGTATAAGGTCAATCTGACCGGTACATTACAGCCCGGTGTAACCGCCAAGGACATCAGCCTGGAAATCCTGCGAATTTTGTCCGTTAAGGGCGGCGTTGGCGCGATTATAGAATGGGGCGGCCCCGGTGTACGGGAGCTGACTGTGCCTCAGCGTGCTACCATTACCAATATGGGCGCGGAGCTGGGCGCTACCACCTCAATTTTTCCCTCCGATGAGCAGACAAGAAAGTTCTTGGAGGCGCAGGGAAGAGGCGATGCCTATATCCCGCTGGAAAGCGACCCCGATGCGGTATATGACTTGGAAATTACCATTGATTTGAGTGCACTCAAGCCTATGATCGCCTGTCCCCATAGCCCGGATAATGTGGTTGCTGTGGAGACCCTGTCAAGTGTAAAGGTGGATCAGGTTTGCGTTGGCTCTTGCACCAACTCTTCACTGCAGGATATGCTGAAGGTTGCTGCAATGCTCAAGGGCAAAGCCATTGCGCCTGGGGTCAGCCTCTCTGTTTCTCCCGGCTCCCGGCAGGTGCTTTCTATGCTGGCAGATTGCGGAGCACTTGCTGACATTCTTGACAGTGGCGCACGGCTGTTAGAGTGCGCCTGCGGTCCTTGTATCGGTATGGGTTTTTCTCCTAACTCTCAGGGCGTGAGCCTGCGTACCTTTAACCGCAATTTCTTAGGCCGCAGTGGTACACGGGACGGGCAGGTTTATCTGGTATCTCCCGAAACAGCGGTGGCTTCTGCACTTACGGGCTACATTAGCGACCCCAGAGCCTTTGTTTCACCTGTGGAATATGAAGTTCCCGCGGTATTTAAGGTGGATGATTCCGGCGTGCTGATGCCCTTGCCGGAAGGCAACGACGGGGAAGTGCTCCGCGGTCCGAATATCAAGGAGTTCCCCAAGAGCAAACCTTTTGCAGATTCTCTGAGGGCTGAGCTTGTGCTGAAGGTGGGCGACAACATTACCACTGACCATATTATGCCGGCTGGCGCAAAGATTTTGCCCTACCGTTCCAACATTCCCTATCTTTCCAATTTCTGCTTTGAGGTCTGCGACCCGGCGTTCCCGGCACGGGCGAAAAAAGCAGGGGACGGCATCGTAGTTGGCGGCAGTAACTACGGTCAGGGCTCGTCCAGAGAACACGCCGCCCTTGTGCCGATGTATTTGGGCGTCCGCTGTGTCATCGCCAAGAGCTTTGCCCGTATTCACGTAGCAAACCTCATTAACGCAGGTATTTTGCCCTTGACCTTCCAAAATTCCGAGGATTATGACTGGGTCAGCCAGGGCAGCCGTCTTTCTATGGACAATATCCGCGCTTCTATGGAGCAGGGCACGCTTACCATCCGGGACGAGGAAACGGGTAAGACCTTTGTGGCAGTATGTGATTTGACCCAGCGCCAGCGGGCGATTCTTCTTGCAGGCGGTCTGCTGAATTATACGAAAGACGGCGGTCAATAAGTGATTTAACGGAAAGAGGAGATTTTATGGATATTCAGCAAGCTTGTGAGGCATTTTACGTTCTGCTGACAGAACAACAGGAAAGAATTGCCAATATGAATACGGAAAAGACTGACTTTTCCACAAAGAAATGCGTAACCATCGGTGTTGTGGACGGCGACGGCATCGGCCCGATCATTACCCAGCAGGCAACCCGGGTGCTGAAAAAGCTCCTTGCCGACGAAATTGCCCGTGGAACGGTTATTATTAAGGAAATTCAGGGGCTGACCATTGAAAACCGTATGGCTCAGAAGAAGGCCATTCCCGATGATGTGTTATCTGAAATTAAATCCTGCGATGTGGTTCTGAAAGGCCCTACCACCACACCTCACGGCGGTACATTGGAGTCTGCCAACGTAACCATGCGCCGGGAACTGGACTTGTATGCCAACGTCCGCCCTGTGTGCATTCCCGAGCAGGGCATCGACTGGATGTTCTTCCGGGAAAATACGGAAGGTGAGTATGTTTTGGGAAGCCGGGGCGTAGAGCTTCCCGGTATGGCGGTGGATTTCAAGGTAACTACCGACCTGGGCACACGCCGGATCGCCCGGGCAGCATTTGAGTATGCCCGCAATAACGGCAGGACTCATGTGTCTGTGGTAACCAAGGCCAATATTATGAAAAAGACCGACGGCAAGTTTACATCCATCTGCCACGAGATTGCCGCGGAATATCCGGAAATTACTGTTGAGGACTATTACATTGATATCATGACGGCTAATCTCTTGAAGGAAGGTCTGCGTGAAAAGTTCCAGGTCTTTGTAATGCCGAACCTGTACGGCGACATTATTACCGATGAAGCCGCCCAGCTTCAAGGCGGTGTCGGTACGGCCGGCAGTGCTAATTTGGGCGACCGCTATGCTATGTTTGAGGCCATTCACGGCTCTGCCCCCAGAATGATTGAGCGGGGAATGGGTCAGTATGCAAACCCCGACAGCATTTTGAAGGCTGCGGCTCTGCTTCTGCGGCATATCTGCCGCGCAGAGGTCGCGGATAAGCTGGAAAAGGCTATGGCGGATTGCATGCTTACCGTAAAATCCGACGGTTCTGCATCCACCTGCGAGGAATATACAGAAGCGATCATAGAGCTGTTATAGAGGATTTTTGCCGCCTTGTGTTATTGCACAGGGTGGCATTTTTAGGGAAAATGGAGATTTCTAAAAATTTAGTAGTAAAAGAACGAAATATGTGATATACTTATTAAGATTTGATCCTTTGGAGTGATATATATGTCTTTTGTTGAATTTGAGAATGTGGGAAAAACCTACCAAATGGGCGAAGTTTCTATTGATGCACTGCACGGTGCCACTTTTTCGATTGAAAAGGGAGAATTGGTTGTGATCGTCGGCCCTTCCGGCGCAGGCAAGACCACATTGTTGAATATTTTGGGTGGTATGGATGCCCTCACCACCGGAAAAGTATTTTTGGACGGTCGGGAGATCTCTGCCTTAAATCGCAGACAGCTGACGGAGTACCGCCGCCAGGATGTGGGCTTTGTATTCCAGTTTTATAATCTGGTGGGCAATCTTACGGCTGTAGAAAATGTGGAGCTTGCCAATCAGGTAAGCAAGAACCCTCTTGATGCCCGTCGGGTGATGGAGGATGTGGGTCTTTCCCATAGAATGAATAATTTCCCCAGTCAGCTTTCCGGCGGTGAGCAACAGAGAGTTGCTATTGCCCGCGCTCTTGCGAAAAATCCCAAGCTCCTTCTTTGCGATGAGCCCACCGGCGCACTGGACTACCAGACCGGTAAGGCAATTTTGAAGCTTTTGCAGGACACAGGTCGCAAGACCGGCATGACGGTAATCATCATTACACACAACGGTGCGCTGACAGCTATGGCGGACCGGGTGATCAAGGTTCGTAATGGCACGGTGGAATCCGTAGCCATCAATGAACATCCCCTGGATATTGCGGAGATCGAGTGGTAATGAAAAAGAAAAATGTACTTATAAAAAATCTGTTGCGTACCATAAAGGGCTCCTTTGGCCGTTATGTGGCAATTATGGCAATTATTGCTTTGGGCGCGGCCACATTTGTTGGTTTGCTTACTACCAAAGGCGATATGATCGCCACAGGCCAAAAGTATATGGACCGGCAGAATATGTTTGATCTGCGGCTCATCAGTGCTTACGGCTGGACTCAGGCTGAACTGGACAAGGTTCTGAAAATGGAAGGCGTTGAAAGTGCGGAAGGCATTCTTTCGATGGATGTGTTGGGCAGTCGGTCCGACCAGGGGAAGGATCAGGTTTATAAGCTCTATTCCATTCCGGAAACGGTGAATAAAGTATATCTCCTTGGGGGCAGAATGCCCGAAAATGCCAATGAATGTCTCATTGACGGACGGGGTATGTCAGACAAGATTTTGGGAACGACTTTTACCGTTTCTGCCGAGAACGAGGAAAGTACGCTGGATAGCCTGCATATCAAGACCTTTACCGTAGTTGGCTATGTCAACTCTCCGCTGTATATGGATCTTTCCCGGGGTGGCACAAGCCTTGGAAATGGCACCGTTTCTGCTTTTGTTTACCTGCCGGAAACTGCCTTTCATGTGGATTATTTTACGGAAATTAACATTACTCTGACTGGGGACTACGATGTATATTCCGAAAAGTATAATCTTGTACTGCAGGATATGGCGGAAAAGCTCAAGCCCGGTATGACTCTGCTTGCCGGAGAACGGTTGACCGTTGTGAAGGCAGAAGCGGAAGAAAAGTATACCGAGGGGCTTAAGGAATATCAGGAAAATTTAGCAGAATATGAAAGTGCCCGGGATGAGACCCTTTCTGCCTTAGACGAGGCACTCCGGGAGCTGGAAAAAGCCCAAAAAGAGGTAGATGATAACGAGAAGCTTCTTGCTGAGGGTCTAAAACAGATTGAGGACGGTCAAAAGCAAATCGACGAGCTTCGGGAGGAAATTCGCAAAGGATGGCCTGAGCTGGAAGATAAAAAAGCAGAAACCTATGCAATGCTGGCAGCGAACCTTGCGGAATTGACGGCGAACAAGAAGCTTGTAGCTGAAAATTTAGCGGCGGTCAATGACGGCTTACAGCAGATAAACGACGGCCTCAAGCAGATGGAGGACGGCATTTCTCAGCTGGAAAAGGGTCTAAAACAGATCTCTGACGGTTTAGAGCAGTTGGAGCTGGGTATTACATTGGGACAACTCCAGGAGCAGTCTGTTTCAAGAATTCTCAAGCAGGAGACGGATCCTGAAAAGATTGCTCAGTTGGAAGAGGAGCTGGCTTCCATTCGTGCCGACATTGCCGGTTATGAAGCGCAGAAGCAGGAGCTTCTTCCAATGCAAAGCCAGTATTCTGCCCAACTTGCGGACCTGAAAGTCCAGTATAAATCTCTGGTTTCCCAACGGGATGAGCTTCTTACCACAAAGAAAACCCTGACCGATGCTCAAAAGCAAATCGAAGATGGTCTGAAAGCGGTGGCAGACGGACGCAAAGAAGCGGACAAGCAGTTTGCCGATGCGGAAAAACGGCTCAGAGACGGGGAAAAAGAACTGGAAAAAGCCCAAAAAGACCTGAATGAATTGCTTAAAGAGGCAGAGGACGGTGCCGCCGAGCTTGCGGAGGGAAAAGAAGAACTGCAAAAGGGCTGGAGCGACTACTGGGACGGGAAATTGGAAGCAGAGGCGGAACTTGGCGATGCAAAGGCAAAGCTGGACGATGCCGCCGCCGAGCTTTATAAGGCGGAAAAGGATATTGCCAATATGACAGAGCCCGAGGTGTTTATCTTAGATCGGAACACCAACATTGGATATCAGTCCCTAAGCAATAACGCGGATATTGTGGCAGGTATCTCCCGGGTGTTCCCGGCGTTCTTCCTGCTGGTTGCGGCCCTTGTATGTATTACCACTATGACCCGTATGGTAGAAGAAGAGCGCACCCAAATCGGTACATTCAAGGCCTTGGGCTACAGCGAGAGCAAAATTGTTGAAAAATATATGCTTTACGCCGGCACGGCAGCAGTATTTGGCTGTGGATTGGGCGTGATCGTTGGCAGTGTGCTGTTTCCCTCCATTTTGTGGCGTGTGTATAGTATTCTGCTGAACATTGTCCCCAATGTATATCTAAAGCTGGATGCTGCTTTGTGCCTTGTGGTGGTTTCCGTTTATACCGCACTAATGCTGGCAGTTACCTGGTACTGCTGTCATAGGACGCTTAAGGAAGTGCCTGCTCAGTTGATTCGTCCCAAAGCACCCACCAGTGGCAAGAAGATTTTCCTGGAGTATCTGCCTTTCTGGAAACGGATCAGCTTCCTCAATAAGGTAATGCTGAGAAATGTTTTCCGTTACTATCAGCGGATGTTTATGATGCTCCTTGGTATCGGCGGCTGTACCGCATTGCTGCTTACCGGTTTCGGCATTCGGGATTCTATTGTCAATACCGTGCCGGTACAGTATGAGCAGGTGTCTGTTTACGATATGGAGGTGTATTTCTCGGAAGGCCAGAGCAGTGAAGACCAGCTCGCGTTCAGGGAAGCACTGAGGGAGGATGTTGCAGGCATTCACTTCTTCTATCAAACCTCGGTAGATGTTGATTTCGGAAGCAGTACCAGTGAAATTACCATGATTGTTTCTGACGGCGATCTTGCCGGGTATATGAATTTGGAGCAGGACGATCAGTCCTTGCCTATGCCCGGACTGGGTGAGGTGTACCTTAGCGTTGGTGTCGCTGAGCAAATGGGCATTCAGACCGGCGATACCGTTACCGTTCGGGATGCGGATATGCAGGTGCTGCAGGTAAAGGTAGGCGGCATCTATCTTAACCACGTCCGTAATTTTGCCATCCTTTCCCCGGAGACGGTAAATGCCCAGTGGGGAAGCTGTCCTGCATATCAGATGGCCTATGTCAATGCTTTCCGGGGCACAGATGTCCATCAGGTTGGTGCAAAGATTACAGAACTTGATGACGTAATGAATGTTTCTATTACCCAGGATGTGGCTGACAATATTACAAAAATGCTGGATGCCATGAATATGATCGTGGTAGTGGTTGTTCTATTTGCCAGCGCCCTGGCGATTATTGTTATGTATAACCTTACCAATATCAATATCACCGAGCGTATTCGGGAAATTGCCACAATAAAGGTTCTCGGATTCCGCGCGGGAGAATCTGCCGCTTATGTATTCAAGGAAAATCTACTCCTTTCCGGTATGGGTATGTTTATCGGCTTATTTGCCGGCAGATGGCTTTTGGAGTTTGTAATGAGCCAAATCAAGGTGGATATGGTGTGGTTCCAGCCTCAGATTGATGTCCCCTCCTATATTTATGCCATTTTGCTGACAATTTTATCGGCACTGCTGGTGGATTTCCTGCTGTACTTTAAGCTGGAAAAAATCAATATGGCAGAAGCGCTGAAATCTGTAGAATAAACGAAAGACCCGACAGGATTCTGTCGGGTCTTGGTGCGTTATAGGGCTTGGATGACGGCTTTTATTCGGGCCACGGTTCTGTCGTAGCCAAGGATCTGCATAACGGTGTACAGGTCGGGGGAATTGGTTTTTCCCGTAACTGCCTGACGGATGAAGGTGGAAACATCAGCCACCGTGCCCGGGAAGGCGTCGGGGTCAGCTTTGTAGGCCTTCATATCGGTGGTAAAGCCGATCTCTGCGGTGATTTCCTTGACTTTGTCAAACCATACTGCGGAATCGTCAGCAATGGAGAATTTCTCCAGGAACTTTTCAAGAACAAGCTTGACGGTGTCGTGGCTGAACTTTTCATCAAACACCGGTGCTGTCAGGTATTTGTCATAGAAGAAGCCCATATAGTCCTTGGCATCTTTCCAGACAGCCAAATCCTTTCTCGGCTTCTTTCCACCCCGGCCAATGGCCAAAATGGCAGTGGTGTATGCCGGGTCGGAAGTTATCTCGGCGGCAAATTCGGGATCAAATTCCTCTGCCCAGGCAACAAGCTCCGTGTACACCTGCTGGGCATCCATCCGGGCGATTTCGTTCTTGGAAACGTCGGTAAGCTTGGCGTAGTCAAAGAGGTTACCGGCGGGATTGAGCTTTTTGGGAGAGAACTTAAAGTCAGTCGCCGGGGCGGTGGGATTTGCTCTGCGCCAGTCTTCGTAGTTGGAGTTTAAGAGGGTCATAATATACTCATAAACCGCGGAAACAGGGAAGCCCTCTGCCTTATAGAAGGTCAAAGCCAGCTCCGGGTCTTTGCGCTTACTCAGCTTCCGCTTGGATGTGCCGTCCATTTTCATCAGTGGTCCAATGTGGACATATTTGGGAAGCTTAAAGCCCAATGCCTTAAACAGTTGAATGTGAAACGGCAGGGTGGGAAGCCACTCATCACCACGAACCACGTGGGTGGTGCGCATCAGATGGTCGTCCACCGCGTGGGCAAAGTGGTAGGTGGGGATGCCGTCGGATTTGAGCAGAACATGGTCCACATCGTTTTCCGTAATGGTCAGCTCGCCCTTAACCAGGTCGTTAAACTTAAACTGGTTGGTAATACTGCCCGTACTGCGGAAACGAAGTACCCAACTCTTTCCGTCTGCAAGGGCCTCCTGGATGTCCGTCATCGGACGGTCGCGCCAAATAGCGTACTTTCCGTAGTAGCCGGTGGTTTCCTTGGCGCTTTCCTGCTTTTCACGCATTGCAGAAAGCTCCTCTTCGGTGCAGAAGCAGGGGTATGCCATACCCTGAGATACCAACTGTTTTGCGTAAACGTGGTAAATACCGGCTCGACTCCGCTGACGGTAAGGACCGTAAAGACCGTTATCGCCGTCAATGGTTGCACCCTCGTCAAACTGGATGCCGTAGTGCTTCAATGTTTCAATCAGCACCTTCACCGCGCCGGGAACTTCCCGCTTGGCGTCGGTGTCCTCCACCCGCAGGAACAGCACGCCACCGCTTTGGTGGGCCATTCTTTCCGAGGTAAGACCCTGTACCAGATTGCCCAAATGGACAAAGCCGGTAGGGGAAGGGGCCATACGGGTGATGACCGCACCTTCGGGAACATTGCGTAGGGGGAATTTTTCTTCCAGCATTTCGGGCGTATCTGTTACATCGGGAAACAGAAGCTCCGCAAGTGCGTGTGTATCCATAAATCTCTCTCCTTGCGTAAAAATCTTAAAATACTATACCATATCATAGGGCGGAAAGTCAATTTATCATTGCGTTTTTCCGGCGGTTGTGGTAAAATACAGGAAATTATCTAAAAGAGGCGAGTGCAATGGAAGAAATCCAGCAGAAAAAGAGAATGTTATCCGGTATCAAGCCTTCCGGTGATTTGACCCTGGGCTCTTACTTAGGCGCGGTGAAGAACTGGGCGGAACGGGCTGACCAGTATGAGTGTTTTTACTTTATGGCAGACCTGCACGCCATTACGGTGCGGCAAAATCCCGCCGATCTGCGGCGGCGTACCTTGGAGCAGCTTGCCCAGTATATTGCCTGCGGTCTTGACCCGGAAAAGAACACATTATTTATCCAGAGCCACGTCCATCAGCACGCAGAGCTGGGCTGGATCTTGGACTGCTACTCTATGTTTGGGGAGCTTTCCCGGATGACCCAGTTTAAGGATAAGTCCGCGAAAAATGCCGATAATATTAATGCAGGACTGTTTACTTATCCCAGTTTGATGGCAGGCGACATTTTGCTGTATCAGCCCGACCTTGTGCCGGTAGGCGAGGACCAGAAACAGCACGTGGAGCTGACGCATGTGATCGCCCGTCGTTTTAACGGCATTTACGGCGATGTGTTTAAGATTCCCGAGCCCTTTGTGCCGAAAGTGGGCGCGCGGATTATGAGCCTGACAAACCCCTTGGCAAAAATGTCCAAGTCCGAGAACGAGGATACCGGCCGGGTGCTTTTGATGGATGATCCCACTGTCATTATGAAGCAGTTTAAGCGGGCGATTACCGACTCCGATACGGAAAACTGCGTCCGTTTTGATAAGGAGAATAAGCCCGGTGTAGCAAACCTGATGACCATTTATTCTGCCGTTACCGGCAAGAGCTTCGAGGAGATCGAAAACGAGTTCATCGGCTGTGGCTACGGCAAATTTAAGCCTGTGGTCGGTGAGGCAGTGGTTGAACACCTCCGTCCGATCCGGGAGGAGTCCGCAAGACTGATGAAGGATAAGGCATACCTGGAATGTGTGTACCGCGCCGGTGCCGAGAAGGCATCCTACGTTGCGGAAAAGACACTTAGAAAGGTCTACAAAAAGGTCGGTTTTGTAGCAAAATAAAATATACACCGGGTGCGATGCACCCGGTGTTTCTTATAAATTCGGAAGAATATTATCGCGCATGGGAAGTGTCTCCAGTATTTCCCGGGTAATAGAACGAAACTCGTCCATGTCGGTGGTTTTTCTAAGGCGTTTACCCAGCTTTTCGCTGTTTTCAAATTTATTCAGCAGGTAAAACCAGTTTTCTTTCAGCCGGAACATGGCATTGCGTTCACTGCCGAATACATCTATGTAGGTTTTTAGTAATTCTTCGGTAAATGCCGTTAAAGTCTCCCGTTTAGTGCCGCCGCTGACAAGGCCTGGGTCGGCAATCAGCCCTCGACCTAACATTAGGGCCGAGCAGTTGGGGAATTGGGTGGAAATGTTATCCATTTCCGATTTTGTAAAAAGATTACCGTTGTAGCACACCGGGGCGACGCTGTTTTCATAGCAGAACCGGAAGGCCTCCATATCCGGTTCGCCCTTATAAAACTGGGTGCGGACACGGGGATGGAGGGTAAGCTCGGAGATGGGATAGCGGTTGAAAATCTCCAGTAACCTTGGAAACTCAGCCGGATTGCTTACACCAAGCCGAGTTTTTACGGAAATGGACACAGGGGCGTTCTTAAGAATATTCTCGAAGAATGCGTCCAGCGTGTCCGGGCTTTGCAACATTCCCGAACCTTTGCCTTTGGAAACAACCGTTCCGGAGGGACAGCCTAAGTTCAAATTTACCTCGGTGTAGCCCAAGGATGCCGCTTCCCCGGCAAACCACAGAAAATCCTCGGCGTTTTTGGTTAGGATTTGGGGTACGACGGTTACGGGCAGGGAAGAGGCCACTGGTAGCTCCCGGGCTTCCTTTGGGGTAAGGCTTCGGTGGACGGTGGGAGAGAAAAAGGGCGTATAATACCGGTCAGCACCGGGGAAATATTTATGGTGGAGACGGCGGTAGACGCTGTCTGTCAGTCCCTCAAGGGGGGCAAAGTATGTTTTCATATCATTCCTTGAATTTGCCGGGTGTATGGTTACACCCGGCAAAACTATCAGATTTCCATAATGACCGGCAGGATCATCGGACTGCGCTTGGTGGTCTTGTAAAGATAGCCGCTTAAGTCATTTTTGATAGCAGATTTGATGGTGGCAAAATCCCGACTGCGGCGGCGGTAGCACCGTTCAATGGCTTCTATTGCGACCTCGCGGAGGTCGTCCATAAGCTGTTCGGATTCCTTTACATAAATAAAGCCACGGGTGATAATATCCGGTCCTGTGATGATGCCGCCGTCCTGACTGCTTAAATTGACGCAGACCACAATCATACCGTCCTGGGCAAGGTGCTTTCTGTCCCGCAGGACAACACTTCCCACATCGCCCACACCTGTGCCGTCCACCAGTACCATACCGGCCGCGGCAGAGCCGTTTACCTTGCAGGAACGACTGCTCAGTTCAATGACATCGCCCAAGTCCGCAACGGTAACATTTTTCTCCTTCATTCCCATCTGGACGGCTAACCGTCCGTGGAGCTGAAGATGGCGCTGTTCGCCGTGGACAGGGATGAAGAATTTGGGCTTTACAAGGGCGTGGATGATCTTCAGCTCCTCCTGACAGGCGTGTCCGGAGACGTGAAGCCCCTCGCTCTTTTCATATACCACATCCGCACCCTTGCGGTACAGCTCATTGATAATCCGGGAGACGGCCTTTTCGTTGCCGGGGATGGCAGAGGCGGAAATGATGATCCGGTCGCCGCTCATAATATCCACTTGCTTATGGGTAGAAAATGCCATTCGATAGAGGGCAGACATATTTTCTCCCTGAGAGCCGGTGGAGACGATGACCACCTTGTTTTTCGGCAGGCTCTTGATGGCCGCAAGGTCTACAATGGTGCCGGCGGGTACTTTGATATAGCCCAGCTCCTGGGCGACTTTCAGCATATTTTCCATACTCCGACCGGTAACGGCGACTTTTCTGCCATACCGGGTTGCCGTTTCCAAAACCGCCTGAATACGGTGCATATTGGAGGCAAATGTGGTTACCACGATCCGCTGATCGCAGTTTTTGAACTGGCGGTCCAGACCCTCGGCAACGATATTTTCGCTGGGGGTGTAGCCCTGGCGTTCCACATTGGTGGAGTCTGCCAAAAGGGCCAGTACGCCGTTGTTGCCAAGCTCGCCCAGACGGGCAAGGTCGATCATGCCGTCTTTGGCGGTGGGGTCAATCTTAAAGTCGCCGGTCATAATCACCGTGCCCACAGGGGTGTGGATGGCGAAGCACACCGCATCGGCGATAGAGTGGTTGACATGGATAAATTCTACTGTAAAGCAGCCGGCTTTCACCACATCGCCGGGTTTGTGGGTAATCAGCTTTACCTTATCGGCAATCCGATGCTCCTCTAACTTCAGCTTAATAAGGCCGCAGGTCATAGCTGTGCCGTGAATGGGGCAATTGACCTGCTGCATGCAGTAGGGGATAGAGCCAATATGGTCCTCGTGGCCATGAGTGATAAACATTCCACGCAATTTCTTTTGGTTTTGTACAAGGTAAGAAAAGTCCGGAATTACAAGGTCAACACCGTACATTTCCTCATCCGGGAAGCCCACGCCGCAATCAATAGCGATCATATCCTTGCCGTATTCCAAGACGGTAATATTTTTGCCGATTTCATCCAGACCGCCTAAGGGGATTATTTTCAATTTTTCTGCCAATTTCGTTCAATTCTCCTTTCAAGTATGTAAAATGGCATTGCAAAGCAGGCAGCCGATGGCGAAAACATAGGCCCTGAGTCGCCCTGTTTTCGCTTGTTCGCCTGCATATGTGTTCATTTATGTGGCAGCGGAACTAACGGTCCGATACCTTACAAAAGGTAGTATAGCACAAAAAAGCCCCTTTGTACACATTTATTTTTGGTCAAGCTTCGACAAACGCAATATTTCCTGCAGAAAAGTGCGAAAACAGGTTGCAGGATTGGGGAAAACTTGTTATAATAATCAAATAAAACCAAAAGTTTTGATTTTAAGGAGGCGGTTTGCTTGAATCGTAAACTCAAACGTCTGCTGTGGCAGAATGTGGGCTTCTTTTATTTTGTATTGCTGGCCTTTGCGATTGCCGCAGTTGTAACCCAAAATTATATTCTCGCGGCCTGTGAAGCAGGTGTTACTTTGATCCTTTTTATCGGTTATCTTATTTACAACCGTCAGCGGAAAAAAGAACTGCAGGCGTATTTGCAGACAATAGCAGATGATATGCACACCATGGAAGGCTCGAATTTGCCGCTGCCGTATGCAGTCGTTCGGTTGGAGGATCAGGGAATTGTGTATATGAACCAGCAGTTCCGGTCCATCAGCGGCTTCCACGATACTTTCCGGCAACGCCAGCTTTTGGAGCTGCTGCCCGGATTTTCTATGGATTGGCTTACAACCGGTAAAACCGAGTATCCCTATGACGTAACCATCGGCTCCCGCCGTTACCGGATTTACGGCACCACGGTGGTTGCCAATGACAGCCGCCATACAAGACTTGCTTTTATGTATTTCTCCGACCTGACCGAGCTTTATCAGGTCCGGGATGAGTATATCCGTACCCGTCCTGTGGTATCCATTATTTTGGTGGATAATTACGAAGAGCTGACCAAAAACCTGACGGAAAGCGCAATGAGCTTGCTCAACGCGGATATTCACAATGCCATTACCAAGTGGGCGGAGGATTACCACGGCTTGCTTCGCAGATTGGAGAAAAACCGATATCTGTTTGTATTTGAAAAGCGGTATCTGCAAAACGCCATTGACGGAAAATTCTCCATTTTGGAGGATGTCCACGAAATTACCTCTCCTGCGGGATTGCCCGCTTCCATTTCCTTCGGCCTTGGTGTAGACGGCGCCAACTTTGAAGAGGGCTTTGAATTTGCCGCCCTGTCCATTGAAATGGCCCTTAGCCGCGGCGGCGATCAGGCAGTTATCAAGAACCGACTGAACTTTGATTTCTTCGGCGGACGCAGTAAGGAAAATGAACAGCGCAGTAAGGTCCGTTCCCGGATTACCGCAAACTCTATGATGGAACTGATCGGACAGAGCAACCGCATATTTGTGATGGGTCATAAGAATGCGGATTTGGATGCCGTAGGTGCGGCGATGGGCGTTTGCTGTATGTGCCGCAAAAAGGGCAAAAATGCCCATATTGTGCTGGACCTTGAAAACAATGTTGCCGGAAAACTGATTGAAGAAATCCGGGCAGTGCCGGAATATAAGGATATTTTTATTTCCGGTGAGGATGCACTCCTTCTTAGCGATAACCGCAGCACTTTGGTGGTCGTCGATACAAACCGCCCCGATCAGGTGGAGTTTGCGCCTCTGCTGGAGGCCGCACCCAGAGTTTGCGTGATTGACCATCACCGCAGAGCGGCGGACTATATCAAAGAGGTTGTGGTCAATCATCACGAGCCGTATGCTTCTTCTGCCAGTGAATTAGTTACGGAGCTACTGGAATATGCGGTGGAAAAGAAGGATGTACTGCCCATTGAGGCAAAGAGCCTGATGGCCGGTATCTTCTTAGATACCAAGAGCTTCCATGTCCGTACCGGCGAGCGTACCTTTGAGGCCGCGGCCTATCTGCGGCAGTTGGGTGCGGATACTACGGAGGTTAAGCAGCTTCTGCAGAATAATTTCCAAGACACCATGGCAAAATACCAGATTATCAAATCCGCCCGGCTGTACCGCCAGGAAATCGCCATTGCCGCTCTGAATGTGGGCACGACCCGGGCACTGGCCGCACAGGGCGCAGATGAACTGTTGAATATTTCCGGCATCACGGCTTCCTTTGTTCTGTATCAGGACGGGGAGAATGTGGTAATTTCTGCCCGGAGTATGGGTAATATCAATGTACAGATGATTATTGAACCTTTGGGCGGCGGCGGTAACGGCGCAACAGCCGGCGCACAGGTGAAGGATAGCACCGTGGCGCAGGTGCTGGATGACCTGGTGGCCGCCATTGACAAGTATTTTGAAGTGTAATGCATTAAGGAGTTAAAAATGAAAGTTATTTTATTACAGGATGTAAAGGGCAAAGGCAAGAAGGGACAGCTTTTGGAGGTCTCTGACGGCTACGCCAGAAACTATATGCTTCCCAAGAAGCTGGCCATTGAAGCCACTGCTGATGCAGTCAATACCAAGAATATGAACGACAAGGCCGCCGCTGAAAAGGCAGCCAAGGAGCGTGCAGCGGCTCTGGAGACATCTAAGAAGCTCAGGGAGCTGACCGTAATCGTCAAGGCAAAGGGCGGCGGCGCAGGGCGGCTCTTTGGCTCTGTTACAACTCAGGAAATCGCAGATGCTTTGAAGGCATCCTCCGGTATCGTGCTGGATAAACGGAAAATCGTGTTAAACGATACGATTAAGAGTGTTGGCACTTATACTGTTCAGTGCAAGCTGGGCTATGAGATTACTGCGCCCCTTACCGTTAAAATTCAGGAAATTTAATTTCCGCAGAAAGGAGAGGCCCTCGTGGATACAGAATTGACATCCCGGCAAATGCCCCATTCTCTGGAGGCTGAACAGGCTGTGTTGGGTTCCGTATTGATTGACAGCAGCTGTG
>SVKZ01000053.1:4333-6912 GCA_015068165.1 Oscillospiraceae bacterium | reverse complement strand
AAAATGTCCCCACGCCGATAGGGGCGATAAGCAGTACTACAAGGGCAAGCCGGGGGTCATAATAGAAAAGCAGTAAAAATGCGGAAACAAGCTTTACAAAAGTACCTACGCCATTAATAAGAATGTGCAAAATACCCGCAGATACCTTTTCCACATCGCTTGTCAGCCTTGTCAGCACATCCTCGCTGTGGAATGTGCGAAGCTTCTGCATCCGGGCGTGGAGCAGCTTGCCATACACCGCCGTACGGATGGAAAAGCTGCACTTTTCGTTAAAGGTAATCATCCACATCTGCACAAACAGATTGATGACCACCGTAAGGGCTGTAGCGCCCAGCATAATGCCAATGCCCAGGCAAGACTTGCCCCCTCCGTTGCCCGATCCACTAAGTATTTGTTCACCACAATCAAGGCAACACCCAAAAGGGCTACCACGCACTGCAGCAGCACAAGCAGCGTTATCTTCTACCCGTGGGGCTTAAACTGCCGAAGCAGCCAACAAAGGTTTTCCCGCTGTATTCTGTTTTTTAAGTCCAATTTCTTCATATTGTACTCCAAACAGCCCGATTTTTCTATTATAGTACCAGTTTACCCCAAAAAAGTCAACGCAGTAAGTGTTGCAAAGCCTTAGAATCTGTGATATATTAAACTTTGATATATTGAAGGAGGTGGCGCTGTGCATATTCAGGAATCCGGCGAAATGTATTTGGAAGCGATTTATGTTCTGTCAAAGCAAATGGGCAATGTCCGCGCCATTGATATTTCCCAGCACTTAGGCTATTCCAAGCCCAGCGTCAGCCGGGCTATGGGCATTCTGAAATCCGGCGGCTATATTCAAATCGACGAATTCAGCCACATCCATTTAACGGAAACAGGACTATCTGTGGCTGAAAAAATCTACGAACGCCACGAAATTCTCTCCCGTATGCTCATATCCTTAGGCGTTCCGGAAGCAACCGCCACAGAGGACGCCTGCCGCTTGGAACACGCCATCAGCGACGAGTCCTTTGCCGCCATCAAGGCGCACTTTACACAGTTCCAAAAATAACCAGCACAGTCTACTTTCGCACACTGAGTTTCACGGAGGCTACTATGTCTAATTTAACCCAAGAAATCAGCCGTCGTCGGACCTTTGCCATTATCTCCCACCCCGACGCCGGTAAAACCACCCTCACCGAAAAATTCCTGCTTTACGGCGGCGCTATCGCCCAAGCGGGCGTTGTTAAGGGCAAGAAAAACTCCCGCGCCGCCACCTCCGACTGGATGGAGATCGAAAAGCAGCGTGGTATTTCCGTTACCTCTTCCGTTATGCAGTTCCAGTACGAGGGCTTCTGCATTAACATTCTGGACACCCCCGGCCACCAGGACTTCTCTGAGGACACTTACCGCACTCTTATGGCTGCCGATGCCGCCGTTATGGTCATTGACGGCGCAAAGGGTGTGGAGCCCCAGACCCGAAAGCTGTTTAAGGTCTGCGCCATGCGGCATATTCCCATTTTCACCTTCGTCAACAAAATGGACCGGGAAACCAAAGACCCCTTTGACCTTTTGGACGAGGTAGAACGGGAGCTGGGCATTGAAACCTATGCTATGAACTGGCCCATTGGCTCCGGCAAGGACTTTATGGGTGTTTACGACCGGGAAAAGAGCCAGCTTCTCTTCTTCTCCGGTCTCAACGGCAAATCCAAGGCAGACAAGCAGGAAATCGACCTGTATGACCCCATTGTCGCCCAGTATTTAGACTCTGAGAGCAAGCACCGGCAGCTCATTGACGATGTAGAGCTATTATCCGCCGGTCGGGAAATGGACAAGGAAGCTGTCCGCCGGGGTCAGCTCTCCCCTGTTTTCTTTGGCTCTGCGCTGACAAACTTTGGCATTGAGCCTTTCCTGGAAAACTTCCTCAAGCTGACACCCCCTCCCCTGTCCCGGGTTTCCGACCAGGGTACTGTGGATGCCTTCGACCCGGATTTCTCCGCCTTTGTCTTTAAGATTCAGGCAAATATGAACAAGGCCCACAGAGACCGACTGGCCTTTATGCGTATCTGCTCCGGCAAGTTCCAGAGAGATACGGAATACTACCATATGCAGGGCGGCCGCAAAATGCGCCTTTCCCAGCCCCAGCAACTGATGGCCGCGGAGCGTGAAATTGTGGACGAAGCCTATGCCGGCGACGTGATTGGTGTGTTTGACCCCGGTATCTTCTCCATTGGCGATACCATCACCGTTCCCGGAAAGAAGTTCCTCTATTCCGGTATTCCTACCTTCGCCCCCGAGCATTTCTGCCGGGTTTCCGCCAAGGATTCTATGAAACGGAAGCAGTTCGTAAAAGGCACAGAGCAGATCGCCCAGGAAGGTGCAATCCAAATCTTCAAGACCCCCTACTCCGGTATGGAGGAGGTTGTCGTAGGCGTTGTAGGCACACTGCAGTTTGAAGTGTTCCAGTACCGAATGAAAAACGAGTACGGCGTGGACCTGCGGATGGAAATGCTGCCCTATGAGGAAATTCGCCTGATTGAAAACTGCCCTGTAGCTTACGAGGACTTAAACCTCGGCTCGGACGCAGAGCTTTTAGAAGACTACCG
>SVKZ01000053.1:0-4233 GCA_015068165.1 Oscillospiraceae bacterium | reverse complement strand
TTTACTTCATCAGTTCGTCGGTCAGCTGCAGGATCTGGGGGGCGATTTTCTTTCGCTCTTTTTTTATAATGCGGTTATAGATGGGATAAGCAAGGCTTACCAGCAGGATGCCGATTACGCCGACCAAAATACCCCAAACCATAGCCATTGCTCCCAAAGGCGCACCCAGTTCGGTCATAGCAAGGCTCATTCCCGAGCCCATAATCAGCGCACCGAGTATGCCGAACACCAGAGAGACAGTGGTGGCTTTTTTGGTTACGGCGGCATCCAGTCGGCGAAGCTCGGCCATTTTATCTCCGGTCTGCTCCGGCGCTTCGTATTTTTTGCGGATCGCCTTTATTTCCGCCTGCTCCTTGGCAGAGTAGGTATAGTGAAAAGCTTCTTTATTCTCCATTTTCTTGCTCCATTGTTTTGCGTATATTGATCTTTTTGTTCGCCTGCCGGATCATATAGACCGCCATTGCGATGATAAAAGCGGATATTGCGCCGCCGGACAGCCCTAACATCAGCTTCCGGCTTCCCAAGTCCATTGTGTCTGCACCAAAGGTGGTCAGCATAGTGGATTCCAGCGTCAGCATCGACACACAGGCAGAAGCCAAGCTGATGGCCTTGGAAGCGGAATAGACAGGGCTGTTATATTTACGGTATTTTACAGTATTGATAATTGCCAAAGTAAGGGATGTGAAGGTAAAGGCCGCCATTGCGATGGTGGTGATCTCGTGGTGAATAAAGGTTCTGTTCCAGTAGACCATAAAGAAGATCATCAGCGACAGAGCCAAATTCATAATGAGAAATGCAATGCCGCAGGCTCTGTATTTCTTCAGTTCTGTGCGCATTTTCTCGCCGGGCTTGTGATGACTTGTGTAGCGTACCAAAAAGAAGCGCATCACCGCCAAAGAGATATAGTAACCTGACAAAGAGAAAAACCAAAACGACTTGTGCCAAAAGCCCATTCCCAGCTGCAAAAGCGCATAAGCAGTGTTCCAAATAAGCGTTCCGTAAAGGGAGACATTGACCCGCAGCTGGGCATCATCCAGCCACCGCCGGGCAAACCGGTTCTCCGCTTTGAAAGAACGAAAGAAGCGAATCAATCGGGGAAGCTTAATGCACCATACCGTTAATGTATATGCCGCCAGGACATAGGAAAGGATGGCGACCGCTGACTCTGTACCCAAAAACACCATAGCGTACACAAGAAAAACGGTGGCAATGGGGATTAAGATCAGCATTACAGCGATATGCGGAAAGAGCAGCGCCTTTCCGATTTTTTTCCAATCCATCTTAGTTCCTCCGGATCTTTACGGTAAAGGCTGAGCCTTTCCCGACTGCGCTTTCCACGCCGATCTCGCCCTGCATAATGTCGATGACTCTCTTGACCAATGCCAGCCCTAAGCCGTTGCCCCGAACCGAGTGAGAGGTATCCCCCTGGTAGAACTTTTCAAAAATATGGGCGCCCACCTCTGCGGACATACCGCAGCCGGTATCTGCCACCTTTACGATGGCGTGGCGGTCGGTGGCGGTAAGAGATACCGTAACCTTGCCGCCGGAGGGTGTAAACTTAAAGGCATTGGAAAAGAGGTTATTCCAAACGTGGCTCAAAAGCTCCGCATCTGCTTTTATTGTTACATCTTCTGCAATATCGGTCTCAATTTCAATCTGCGCCTTTTCCCACACATCTTCATACTGCAAAAGGCACTGGCAGAGCTGTTCGCCTAAGTCAAATTCCGAAATTTCCGGATAGATCTGCTGATTTTCCAGCCGATTGAGCTTTAAGATATTGGTCATCATATCTGCCATACGGCGGGCGGCATCGGTTACACCTTTGGCATAGGCGATCCGCTTTTCTTCGGTTAAATCGGGATCTTGCAGAAGCGTTCCGTAATTCTGCATCACGGTCAGGGGGGTCTTCATTTCGTGAGAGACGTTGGCAATAAAGTCTGTTCGCAAAGTCTCTACACTTCCCAGCTCCTCCGCCATCTGGTTGACCGCTTCACCGATTTGGTTAAAGCCTTCTGTGCCTGCGCCGTGGATCGGCGGCACCCGGGTAGAAAAATCTCCCTTCATAATCTTCTCCGCTGCCTGGGTAATCTGCCTGACCGGGCGATCCACCGTAATTTTACGGCGGATATAGTCAGCCGTTCCAAAAAGGAAGGTGATCAGCAGCACATTTCCGAAAGTCAGCTTAGCAGCAACAGCGATATTATCCGTATCAAATACAAGCCCCATAGAGCTTGCCAGCACATTCAAAAACAGCGTCATACAGCAGCTGACCGCAAAGCCGACGGTCAGGAAAAAGACAAGATAGCTATTGACCACTTTCAATACCTGCCGAAATGTCAGCCTTTTCACCTGATCACCGCCTTATAGCCCAGACCGTGAACGGTCTTGATCTCAAAATCCTCGCAATCTGCCAATTTGCTGCGAAGCTTCGTCATATACACATCTACCGCTCTGGGGGCGGTCTCCGTGTCCGCGTCCCAAAATTCATCCATCAGCTGGGTGCGGGTAAAGGTCTTTTTGGGGTAGGACAGCAGCTTATAAAGAATACTGAACTCCCGGTTGGTAAGGGAGATCTCCTCCTCCCCCAAATAGGCAGTATGCTCGTCTGCGTCCATCGTAAAGCTGCCAATTTCGATTTTCCGGGAAGCAGCGATCTTCGCCCGGCGAAGCAGCGCCCCGATTCGCAAAAACAATTCGTCCAAATCAATGGGCTTTACCATATAATCGTCCACACCGATACGGAAGCCCCGCTGCTTGGAGGCAATATCATCCCGGGCGGTCATAAAGAGAATGGGGATTTCCTTATTCAGCTCCCGAACCGTTCGGGCAAACTCGAAGCCGTCAATGCCGGGCATCATAATGTCCGACACGATGAGGTCAAATACCGCATCATATAAGGCGTCATAAGCCTCGTTGGCGTTCACGCAGCCGGTAGCTACATATCCGCTGTGATTGAGAAAGGAGCAGACGGTTTTGTTCAGCTCTCTGTCGTCTTCCACCACCAAAATCTTAAACATAGGGTTCCCCTCCATACTTAGTCCTTCTTATTATACAGCATACCAAAGAAATGTTAAAGTTTTGTTTGCGTTTTACACTTTTTTGAAAAAGTGTGGGTTTTGGAAGCGGAAATAGACAGCGAGGTGTCTTGCGACACCCCGCCTCTAAATTACTTTTCCTTTGCCATCAGCTTATCGCTGAGAGCGATGATCTTTTCGGCGTACTTTTTCCGCCGTGCGCTCAAAATGCGCTTGTAGATGGGATAATTGAGAATTGCCATCACCATACCTGCCACACCGATCACAATGCCGGGTACCATAGGGTTGGAGATACCGACGGTTGCGCCAATATCGGTCATAACCAGGCTCATACCTGCACCCATAATGATAGCGCTGATACTGCCGAAAATATAAGCAAAGCCATTGGCGGGGCGCTTTACTTTAGCATCCAGCGCCTTCAGCTCGTCAAGCTCGGTGCTCTCTTTTTCTGTGTACTGGGTGCGAATCTTCTGTACAATAAATTCCTGATCGTTTCTGTTCATAATTGTTACCTCCAATTTTTATGTTATTTGTCGCCGGAAAGTCTTTTCTTGCTTTCCTCTACGGTCTCGCCGTCCTTGGAAAAGACATTTTCGATGATCTTGTCGTTTACCTTGTTAAAGCCCTCGACAACACCTGTCTCCATTTTCTTGTAGCCCTCGACTACACCGTCTTCGATCTTCTTGTATGCCTCGACTACCTTTTCTGCAATTTTCTCATTGGTTTCTGCGAACTTAGACATTTTCGTAATCTCCTTTTTTGTTTTTGTGATTGCATTGTACCGCCGGGTTGTTTTTGATTTTTTTGAGATTTGTTTCCGTTTTATTAAAATACACTTTTGTAAAAAAAGAAATGGACAGTATCACCATACTGTCCATTTCTTCGCAAGCTGTTGTTGGCTTGCATTATTTATTTGCAGCAACCCGATTGGGATTTTCTTCTGTAATCTTTGCGCGGATCTTTTGACCCAGGCGGCGGAAATCCTCCTTGAGTCCACCCTCTTTCAGGTGTTTTACCGTCCATTTCACATCGCTTCCAAAGCGCTTATGGTCAAAAATCATCGACACACCAAAGGCCAGAGGCGTTACCAAAATGAAAGCCGGGAAAATCATCCAGAACCAGGGCCAGTATTTCACCGTTCCCGCAGCAAAGCCATAGCCATCGCAGGAAACCGGCAGCGTCTTAAACCAGCTGGGGC
>SVKZ01000052.1 GCA_015068165.1 Oscillospiraceae bacterium | reverse complement strand
CACGACCGCATCTTCCCCCCCTTCCTCCCACCGGTAAAGGGAAAACTCCCGGATGGTATCCCTGCACTCCTGGGTAAACTGCAAAACCCCACTGTGGAGCAAGGTCGCCACCAACTGAATCCCGGGAATCACCTGATTTTTCGCCCGGCGCACGGAAAATTTCCCATACCACCGAATCAGGGCAATAAAGGATGACGCCGACGGATCCACAATCACCGCCTCGATCTTTTTATCCCCTGCAAGACGCTCGATCGCCCGGTAATACTCCTCATCGGTCATAAGATGCCCTGTCTCCCGACCGGAGTAGTAAAACTCCCGCACCCGCACGGCCTTCCCCTGTCCCACGCACCAAAGGCCGGCAGAAAAGGGATTCATTGTCCCGTAATCCACAGATATGTAATATTTCCCCTTGGGAATCTGATCGGTAATATGCTTCCCCCGGTCAAATTCGTACACCAGCCCCTCCGCCACACACCACAGACCCCGTACATACCGGTCGTAAAACACCCCCCGGTAGAGCCGTTCATATCGCTGACGGATGGCAGGGTCCAATGCCGGATTGTCTTCCATTGTGAAATGGAAATGTAGGGCGTTTTTCTCTTTCGCCCGGCAAATCCACTCCCTGTAAAACCAATGCTCCGGCCCTGCGGGGTTGCAATTAAACCAGAGTTTACTCCCGGCTACGGAACACCGGGCGCAGGCCTGTTCCACAAAGGAACGGGGCATCAGCGCCACCTCATCCAACAGCACCCCCGCCAGGGTGATACCCTGGATGGACATATAGGAGCTTTCGTCCTGGCCACCGAAGAGGTAATAAAAATTCACCCTGTCGCCGCACCGGACAGTGAGCTTATTCTCACCGCGATGCTCCGTCAGGGTGAACCCCTCTCCCAGCCAGCCGTTTAAGTGCAGGACAATGTTCCGTCTGATTGCCGAAACGCTCTTTCCGCAGATGGCAAAGGTATTTTGATGGAAAGAAGCCATACTCCAAAGGAAAAAGCCCCCCACCGTGGCAACGGTCTTACCCGACCGTACCGCCCCGTCGCAGATAATGGCATCAAAATCCCGAAAATGCGGTCTATTCCACCAGGTCAGGGCAAGGAGTTGCCGTTTGCTGAAGCTCGTATATATCATCCGTATCTATTTCCTCCTTTGTAGATGACAGCACCGCCGCCATAAGACCCGGCCCGTCGTCGGTGTTCCCCCCACCGCCGCCGAAGAGCCCCACCTCTTTCCCAAGAAGCTCTAAAGCCTTCATTTTATCGTAAAATTTCACTTTCATACCCCCGGCAGTCTTTTCCAGAGAACAGATGGCCGCCGCCTCCCGGTCGGTAAGCTGCTCACCGGGTTTTACACAAATCTGGCCCTCTTCCACAAATAAATAATTGGTTACTCTCGCAAACCCGATCGCAACCAATTCGTTTAAGATATTCTCTTTGGAAATCTTCTTCCGTCTCCCCATAAATTCCTCCGCATCCTCGTTCATTTCCGTAGGGGGCGATGCCCACATCGACCCGCAGGCGGCAAATCACCGCCCCCAACCCACCGCACCATAACATTCTGCTATTCTCCGGCGAGGCGGGCCGGGCGAGGTATATAGGAGAGGGCGGCTTTGTTTGCGGGAGCAAACAACTCAGCGCCTCTCCTATACCGCATTCTTTGGCTACTTTCTTGGCGGAGCAAGAAAGCAGCGCCCCCGGCAGAGGCCTCTGCCTTCATCTTCACGCTACCAGTATAACACATCAAAACGGAAAAATCTTCCCATTTTTTTCCCATTTTCATTTTTTTCAAAACGCCGAAAACCCGCGTGGTTACTGGACTTTCGGACTTTTTCCAAAAACTGGAAGCCAATGTATACATGTATACAATCCCCGAAAATCAAAAAAAGAGGAGCCGTTAAACCTGCTCCTCCTCTGCCCGATATTCCTTTTTCATTGTCTTGCGCAGACCGTATTCCGTGCCGCCGGCGATCCGCACATAATTCTCCCTATGTACCCAAATAATCGCCGCCGAAGCAACGAGTACCAACCCAACCGACAGCCATCCGGCATTGGTAACAGCCAAAAAGATAGGCAGACTCAACACCGTCAGGGTCGTTCCTAAGGTTAGGTAGTCAAACAGCAGGGTTACCGCTACCACCGCCGCCAAAACGCAAAGACCGAACTGCCAATTCATCATCAGCATCATACCGATATAGGAGGCAAAGCCCTTGCCACCCTTGAATTTCAGAAACACCGGGAACATATGCCCCAGTACACAGCTAACACCTGCCACCGCGGTAATGTTCTCTACCCCCGGGAACAGTAACCGGGCGATCAGGATCGCCAGCGCGGACTTTCCAATATCGTGGATGCCAACGATAATGCCCGGCACCCAGCCTATGACCATCACCGTGTTTGCCGTACCCAAATTGCCGCCGGCGTGCCCCCGCAGGTCCACGCCCTTGTACTTGGAAATATATAACGCCATATTGCTGCAGCCCAATAAATAGCCGATAACAGCAGAAAGGAAATATGCCATAGCCGTTCCTCCTTTGGTTAGCTTCCAAATTTCCATAATTTTACCAAATAATTATTAAAAAAACAATCTACCGGCCGTAACATATCCTTAACATTTTCCGTACGCCTTACATATATTGCATCTTCGACTCCGCCTGTCTGAATACCGATACCAAACAAAAAACCACCCATAGGGGTGGTTTTTTGTTTGGTGGAGACTGGCGGACTCATCAATCAATGTAGCCACCAGTGTTTGCACTGGTGGCAGCAATATGCCACCGGCATATTGCTTTTTACATCTTCGCCTCCGCCTGTCTGAATACCGATACCAAACAAAAAAACCACCCATAGGGGTGGTTTTTTGTTTGGTGGAGACTGGCGGACTCATCAATCAATGTAGCCACCAGTGTTTGCACTGGTGGCAGCAATATGCCACCGGCATATTGCTTTTTACATCTTCGACTCCGCCTGTCTGAATACCGATACCAAACAAAAAAACCACCCATAGGGGTGGTTTTTTGTTTGGTGGAGACTGGCGGACTCGAACCGTCGACCTCATGCGTGTGAAGCATGCGCTCTAACCAGCTGAGCTAAGCCTCCAAAAGCTTTTTTATTGTAGCACAGCTTTCCAAAAAGTCAATACCCAAACCGCCGGAATAAAAAAATCTTCCCGGTGATTTCCGAAAGGGGAAGGCTTTTTCGGGAAAAGGACAGATCTTTTGCAATTTTTCATTATCCTTCTTCCGAAAAAGAAAGACTTTTGAGAAATTTTCCATCCCCCCGAATTTCCCAACCCCCCCGTAGATACTTAACTTTCCCCATCTCCCCCTCTGCCACTTTGTCGCCACAAGAAAAAGAAGAAGATTAAGTTAAAGTTAAAGTTAAAGTTAAAGATAAAAATAAAGTAATAGATAAAGGTTAAGTAAAAGATAAAGTAGTAGTAAGTTATAATGTATGTTTGGTTGTGGAAAGTCTGGGGAAAAACCTGTGGAAAACCCCGAACTTATCCACAGTTTTTTCACAGCCCAAAAAGCCTTCCCCTTGCGAGGGCTTTTCATTTTGCATGCAGCATTCCATTGACAACCCCTGTATAATAAATACAAGAATCCCATCAAGGAGGCAATTTTATGATCCGCGCCAATTTTCATACCCATACCACCTTTTCCGACGGCAAAAACACCCCGGAGGAAATGGTACAAACCGCCATCTCCCTGCAAATGACCGCCATCGGCTTTTCCGACCACTCCCCCATAGGCAAGGAGTGTACCGGCACATCCGGTATGGCCTTTGAGAGTGAAAAAGCTTACATAGCAGAGATCGCCCGGCTGAAAAATGCCTACAGCGACCGTCTTACGATCCTCTCGGGTCTTGAGCAGGACAGCAACTCCCCCAAGACGCCCTACCCTTACGATTACACCATCGGCTCTATCCACGGCATTTGGGCAGACGGCATTTACCGGGCTGTGGATTACAAAGAGCAAGTCGCCTTAGAAACCGTAGAAACTTATTTTGGCGGCGACCACTATGCCTATGCAGAGTGTTATTACCGGGCTCTGGCGGAGACTGCCAACCGGTACGACCCCACCTTCTTCGGCCATTTTGACCTGATTGCCAAGTATAACGAGGGGGGCAAATACTTTGACGAAACCCACCCCCGTTACCGCAAGGCGGCGCTGGAAGCCTTGGAGGCGCTCATTCCCTGTGGCAAGCCCTTTGAGGTCAATACAGGAGCCATCAGCCGGGGCGTGCGGACGACGCCCTACCCCAACCCCTTTATCCTGAGAGAAATGCAGGCCCACGGCTGCAGGATTCTCCTCTCCGGCGACAGCCACAGCGCAAGCGGACTCCTGTGCGCCTACGAACAGGCCACCGCCCTTGCCAAATCCTGCGGCTTTACCACCGCCCTGACCCTGACAAATACCGGCTGGCAGGAAGAAGCGCTGTAAGCAGTTGAGAATTGAGAATTGAGAACTATCAACTCTCCACTCTCCACTATAACTTCCATTTTCCCCCTTGACAAGGGACAAACTATGTGCTAAAATAGGCGAGCCGCATTGAATGGGCATTTAAGCGATGGCCTCCCCATCCGCCCCTGATAGCGAGACTACACAACATAAAGTAGGTGAAAAAGAATGAAAGCAGTTATCGTAACCGGTGGTAAGCAGTACACCGTCTCCGAGGGTGATGTGCTGTACATCGAGAAGCTGGAGGCTGAGGCGGAAGCTACTGTCAAGTTCGACCAGGTCCTGGCCATCCTGGACGGTGAGAACTCCAAGATCGGCGCTCCCGTTGTAGAGGGCGCAGCTGTCGAAGCTAAGGTCATCAAGAACGGCAAGGCCAAGAAAATTACCGTCTTCCGCTACAAGGCAAAGAAGAACGAGAAGAAGAAGATGGGCCACCGTCAGCCTTACACCAAGGTGGAGATCACCAAGATCGCACTCTGAGATAGTATCAAGCTATGACGAAATGCGAATTTTTTATGGAGGATGACCGAATCACCGGCTTCTCCGTTTCCGGACACAGCGGCTACGCTGAAGCGGGGCAAGATATCGTCTGCTCCTATATTTCCGCTGTTGTTACAATGGCAGAGGCCACCATCAATG
This sequence comes from Oscillospiraceae bacterium, assembly GCA_015068165.1. GTDB lineage: Bacteria > Bacillota > Clostridia > Oscillospirales > Oscillospiraceae > Faecousia. The sequence continues at coordinate 2,065 of SVKZ01000052.1, read as the reverse complement.
ACATTTGCGGTGCCAAAGCCAAAGTTCGGGTCAAAGATGCGGACACCCGCATTACCTTGACCCTCCCCGCTTCCTGCGATGAGGAAGAGACCGTCCAGGCAGTTCTTGCCGGAATGATGCTCACTCTCTGCAATTTGCGGGACGATTATCCTGATTATATCGAAGTTTTGGAGGTGTAATACCATGCTGAAGATTGGTATTCAGTATTTCGCTCACCATAAGGGCGGCGGTTCTACCAAGAACGGTCGTGATTCCGAGGCTAAGCGCCTGGGCGTGAAGCGTGCAGACGGTCAGTTCGTACTGGCCGGCAACATCCTGGTTCGCCAGAGAGGCACCCACATCCACCCCGGCACCAACGTAGGTATTGGCAAGGACGATACTCTGTTTGCTCTGATTGACGGTACTGTCCGTTTCGAGCGCAAGGGCAAGGATCGCCGTCAGTGCTCTGTCTACGCTAAGCAGTAATCACAAAGACTAAGCTTGAAAGGCTGCTGCACTTCCGCAGCAGCCTTTTTCTTTTAACCTCACCCACCGCTACAGTTAGTCAAGGTATGATTGCCGCCGGCAATCATTAAAATCTTGATTCGCTGCGCGGAGCACCACGGTCCCCCCTCCCCAAAGGGGAGGGTCAACCTTCCCCTTTGGGGAAGGTGTCAGCCGAACAGGCTGACGGATGAGGTCATTTCAATCCGTCGGCGTAGCCGACACCTAAACTGTCAATTGTCAATTGTCCATTGTCAATTGTTTCCGGAGGAAACCTATGGAAATGTTTGTCGATAAAGTCCGCATTACCGTTCTTGGCGGTCGCGGCGGCGACGGCGCTGTCGCCTTTCACAGAGAAAAATATGTTGCCTCCGGCGGTCCGGACGGCGGCGATGGCGGCCACGGCGGCAGCGTCATCTTAAAAATCAGCGACCATATGTCCACGCTCCTGGACTTCCGCTACAAGCGGAAATATGCCGCCCAGGCAGGCGCCAACGGTCAAGGCCGCAATATGAGCGGCAAGCGGGGCGAAAATTTAGTGATTTCCGTACCCCGTGGCACGGTTGTCAAAGATGCCGCTTCCGGACAAGTCATTGTGGATATGTCCGAAATCGAGGAATTTGTCATCGCCCGCGGCGGTCGCGGCGGCTGGGGCAATAACCACTTTGCCACCCCCACCCGGCAGGTTCCCCGGTTCGCAAAGGCAGGTCTTGCCGGTCAGGAACGAGAAATTATCCTGGAGCTGAAGCTGCTGGCCGATGTAGGCCTTGTGGGCTTCCCCAATGTGGGCAAATCCACCCTCCTTTCCGTTACCTCCAATGCCCGACCCAAAATCGCCAACTACCACTTTACCACCCTGTTCCCCAACCTGGGCGTTATCTATGTAGACGAGGGTGTGTCGTTTGTAATGGCGGATATCCCCGGCATTATTGAGGGCGCAGCCGACGGCGCAGGCTTAGGCCACGACTTTTTGCGGCACATTGACCGCTGCCGCTTGCTTGTCCACGTGGTAGATGTGTCCGGCAGTGAAGACAGAGACCCGGTAGAGGACTTTGACGCCATCTGCCAGGAGCTTGCGAACTACTCCGTAGACCTTTCCGACCGTCCGATGATTGTTGCCGCCAATAAGTGCGACCTTCTGCCCCCGGACTCCGATAACTTAGAGCGTCTGCGCGCCCACGTGGAAGAAAAGGGCTGCGAGCTTTACGAAATCTCCGCCGGCACGACCCAAGGCACAAAGAACTTAATGCGGGTAGTCGCCAACAAGCTCGCAACCCTCCCCCCCGTAACCATTTACGAGCCGGAGTATGTGGAGGTCATCGAGCTTCCCAGCGACCCCACCGCCTTTGAAATCGACCATCTTGGCTCTACCTGGGTCATTTCCGGCCAGTGGCTTGAGCGGCTTGTTGTCAACATTAACTTTGACGACTATGAGTCCAGAAACTATTTCGATCTGCAGCTTCGCAAGTGCGGCTTATTCCAGCGCCTGGAAGAAATGGGCATTGCGGACGGCGACACCGTCAGCATCTACGACCTGGAATTTGAATATCAGAAATAAATAATACCTTCCCCTTTGGGGAAG
>SVKZ01000006.1 GCA_015068165.1 Oscillospiraceae bacterium | reverse complement strand
GCGCACAGCAGCCGATGGGTGATACATTCATTCGTCGTCGCGCATCCTGTAATCGATCCACATCCCGCAAAAGCATCATCCCATAGGCCATCAGCTGATGGCCGAAGGTAATGGGCTGCGCCCGCTGAAGATGGGTATAGCCAGGCATAATGGCATCTTTATTTTCTTCCGCCTTATCGGCGATAGCTGCAATCAGTTTTTTGGTAAGGTCGGTGATTTCATCAATCTCATCTCGCAGGTACATCCGCAGATCCAGCGCCACCTGGTCGTTTCGGGAGCGGGCTGTATGGAGCTTTTTACCCACATCGCCCAGCCGCTGGGTCAGCACCTGCTCCACAAACATATGGATATCTTCGCTTTCCATATCCACAGCCAGCGCGCCGCTGTCCAAATCCTGCAAAATACCTGCAAGGCCTTCTATCAGGGTATCTGCTTCCTCCCCGGTGATGATTCCCCTGGCTGCCAGCATTGCCGCGTGGGCTATACTGCCTGTAATATCCTGGCGGTACATCCGGCAGTCGAAACGGATAGAGGAATTGAAATCATCCGCAATTTTTTCAGTTGTGCCGTCCGTCCGGCCTGCCCACATCTTTGCCATACTTACTTACCGTCTACCATCGCCTGCACCTGAATGGGCAAGCCAAAGAGGTTAATAAAGCCAGCCGCATCGGCCTGGTTGTAATCGCTTTCACCGAAGGTGGCGATTTCCTCGGAGTAGAGGGTGTAGGGGCTCCAAACACCGGCGTTAATCATATTGCCCTTGTAAAGCTTCAGCCGTACCTTGCCGGTAACCCGCTCCTGGGTCTTGTCTACGAAAGCAGACAGTGCCTCCCGCAGGGGGGTGAACCACTGGCCGTTGTATACCAGCTCTGCAAAGGTGATAGACAGCTTCTGCTTCTCGTGCAGTGTCAGCTTGTCAAGGCAAATGCTCTCCAGCACGCTGTGTGCCTTGTAGAGAATGGTGCCGCCAGGGGTCTCATAAACGCCACGGCACTTCATACCGACCAAGCGGTTTTCCACGATGTCCAAAAGACCGATGCCGTTCTCACCGCCCAGCTTGTTGAGCTTGAGGATAATGTCCTTTGCGCTCATCTTCTCGCCATCCAGCGCTACAGGGATGCCCTTTTCAAATTCCAGGGTAATGTATGTAGGCTTGTCGGGAGCTGCAATGGGAGAAACACCCATTTCCAGGAAACCGGGCTTTTCGTACAAAGGCTCGTTGCCGGTATCTTCCAAATCCAAACCCTCGTGGGACAAATGCCACAGGTTCTTATCCTTGGAGTAGTTGGTCTCCCGATTGATTTTCAGCGGTACATTGTGAGCCTCTGCATAATCAATCTCTTCTTCGCGGGATTTAATGTTCCACTCACGCCAGGGGGCGATGATGGGCATATTGGGTGCAAAATGCTTAATGGTCAGCTCGAAACGAACCTGGTCGTTGCCCTTGCCGGTACAGCCGTGGGCAATGGCATCTGCGCCTTCCTTCAGCGCAACCTCCACAAGACCCTTTGCGATACAGGGACGGGCGTGGCTGGTGCCAAGCAGGTATTCTTCGTAAATTGCGCCGGCCTTCATTGTGGGGATAATGTAATTATCCACATAGTCATCGGTAAGATCCAGCACATACAGCTTGGATGCGCCGGTCTTGATTGCCTTTTCCTCCAGACCCTCCAGCTCGTCAGCCTGACCGACGTTGCCGGCAACTGCGATAACCTCACAGTTATTGTAATTTTCCTTCAGCCAGGGGATGATAATAGAGGTGTCCAGGCCACCGGAATAGGCAAGCACAACCTTCTTGATATTTTCCTTGTTCATTTTACTTCCTCCAGAGGGCATCCATTCAAAATATGCACTCATTATACATCCATAAATGCATAATGTCAACTATTTATGCATAAAAATTCGTATAAAAATTCCACAAATATACATCCATTTATCTGCCGCAAACCGGAAAAATGCACAAAGCGCCCACCGTACAGGCAGCCAGCGGATGTGTTGGCGATAAAAAAGATTCTTCGTGAGTTTTAATATGGACTTGAACCCGTGTGCTATTCGTGATGTTGCGGCTTGCCGCATTGATGTTATGCTTCGCATAGTGATGTTGCTCCCAATGGTAGCAGTGATATAATGTTTGCCCACTTCGGTGATAGGCGAAACATCACTCACGCAGTGAACATCACTGCTGAAGGCTACATCCCTTGCCTGCAAGGGGCAAACATCGTTGAAAAAAGCCAAGTCTTACGACTTGGCTTTTTTCTGGCAGGGGCACTAGGACTTGAACCCAGAGCCTACGGTTTTGGAGATGTTGACTTGGTGTGTTAGGTAGTGTTATTGTGTGGTTTTTGGGGTTATTTACTACTTTTTACTATAGGAAAAAGCCTGTAAAAGTTCGGCATTGTTGCGCTGTAACAGTAAATACTAGATAGATTGTTAGATAAATCGTTAGATAACTACAGCCAATCATATCCAAATACTTATATTAAGCCGAGCAGACTACTGTCGCACAAAACTGCAGCAGGATTATACTTTTCAACCAAAGCCTGAACAATTATTCGGTTACCCGCACTTATGCGTGGGCTTAGCGTAATCTCCATGTCAGCAAATGCATCATCGGCAATCACCATGTCGTAGTGTGGGAACGGCTGATTTGCGATTCCCCAGCGCATTTTGTTTGCAACAAGTTGAAAATCTTTCATTGATGATTCTACTGGCTGATTTAAATCAATTGGTAAAATATTCAATATGTAACGCCATTCGCTTTGAAAACTCCAATGCAGATTTTTGTATCGCCCCAGTTCACCCATAGCGATTACGAATTGGTTACCATTCTCCGTGAGCATTTTAGGATAAAGCTTATCTTTATCATCAGTATATTCTACTTTGCGCAACAAGTCACGCTCCATAGCTTGCGGCGCAATAAATCCTTTTGCAAACATCTCAGCCAGCGGGATTATACTTAATAGAGGTTTTCCATCGCTGTTATCCGTAACAGATGCATGGATAACATGAGAAAGGTCTACTGCAGTATTTTCATATACCTTAAAAGGATTTTTACGCAGTTTTATTCTTATTCCGGAATTTAAGGAGGCATACATATTCCACATGGGTATATTTTCTGTCGCATCCTCTGTCCATGAACTGATGTAGAAAAACTGGCCTATATTCCTAATATCAGCAGTTTCTTTCTCTTGTAAATCATCCATTTTATCAAGGGAATTAAATCGGATGGTGCGTTTTTTAAGAATGAGTGCGAGGGTTTCCAAGTTTGTGTAGTGATACAGGTATTCAGTGTTCTCCATAATGTACTCCTTGTGTGTAAAACTATAATTCCATTTTACGCCATTTATTCATAAGAATCAACATAAATCAGCGGAGGTTATCCCCCGCTGATTTTTCATACAAATAAGAAAACCGCCACAAGAATATAGTTACAGTGTGGCGGTGGTTATGTAGTAACCTTATTAAATTCTGCAATTAGCTGATGGATGGTATCAATCTGGCTGTCTGTCAATCTGGAAACATCTACAGTTTTACCGGATGCTACACCCAACAGATAATCTGTGGTAACTCCAAAGTACTGGGCAATACGAATAAGTGCATCATAGGTAGGATAGCCCATGCCGTTTTCATACTTGCTAACAACCGCCTTGGACAGACCGACTTTAGCCCCTAACTCTTTTTGCGTGAGATTGCGGCTTTTTCGCAAATTCTTCAGTATTTCACCAAAATTACAGTAATTCACAGTTTCACCACCTTGCATTTATTATATTGCATAAGCAGTTTCCTGTTCATAGATTATGGTCAACGGATTGTTGATTTTCGTGGAAAAATGATGTATTATTACATTAAACAAACAATATAGATTGTAGGTGGCGGAATGTTTGAAATGATTTTAGCACTGTTCGGTATTGGACACTATGGTGTCAAAATCGCCGACGAAAAGGCTCGCAAAAAAGTGGGTGACGCACGACGGGAGGTCTTTGACTCGATTGAGAAAAAGATACGGGTTCAATTTGGCGAATCCCCATACAATCCCCCAGAGACAAGAGAGCAGTTCTGGATAATGTGCGAAAGTATCGGTGAGGACTTGCGCTATATTTTTGGCGATGACTGGCGAACAAAGCTGAATTTCCCGTTTATTCACAATTATAAACGCATCTGTTTAGAGAATGATGTAGTTCGGAATATGTTTATTCATCCAACACAGATTGCATATCAAGTGTGGTTGTCGAAGAAGGGTAAGTATGATGGCGCATTTTACCAAGGGTATCATCGACGAGCATATAATGGTGTGAATAATGCAGAAAATCAAGAATTTGTCATCCGTATTTGCAAAACCATTGAGAAGAATATGCAGTTGGCACATCCAGACCTGTCGCTAAGGCTTGTAGTTGCTCTCGATAAACCGTGGCTTGTTAGATGGGAACACATCTACACAGCTATTGACATTCATGGTCTTGAAAGACCATGGTAATCTTGGAGCCAAAATGATTGGAAGGGACTAAAGATTTTGAGCAGAGTTAACGCCCTGCTCATTTTTTAGAGCATAAAAAAACGACCCATCCGAAGATGGGCCGTTGGCAGAAAGTAGCCGGTATGGAGCAAGAACAAACCATATCCGGCAAACACGGATATGCCACCGGAGCGGCATAGGATTGTTGAAGCAACCACACAACAACTAATCCAACAGTAGTATAGCACAACGCAAAATATAAATCAACTGAGAGATATAAACTTGACGGGGATCGCAGATCCCCGCCTTTCCTTATATGTCCAGACACAAGTGGTTTTCAATAGCTGTTTCGATTTCCCGCTGTTGGATGCCGATATATCGCTGTGTCACGGCTGCGCTGCTGTGCTGTAACAAGTGCTGCACAAGAGCAATATTGTACCCGTTGTTCCGGTAAATCTCCGTTGCGTAGTACTTGCGGAAGCTGTGAGTACTGATGCCGGGAATGTCCAGATAATCACAGACCATTTTAAGCTGCCGCTGTACTGACCGCTCAGTAACCGGAAAAATGGTGTCTGTGGCGGCTATGCCGTTGTCCAGACAATAGCAGCGGATAAACTGATACAGGGGGAATGGAACAGTAAACACACGGGCTTTCCCGGTTTTCTTTTCGATGATGGACAGGCGGTAGCGGTCTCCATCCCGGACAATATCAGCAAGCCGCAATTTCAGAATGTCAGAAATGCGTATGCCCAGGTTGGCTTCCAACATGAGAGCGGTTGCTATGCGCTCATTGGGTCTGCACCCGCAAAAGCCTTTTTTCATATAGGTAATGATTTCCTTGTATTGGTCTGTGGTCAATGCCACTGTCTTTTTGTTCATGGTTTTACCTCCAAAATACGAAGTGTGAAATGTGCAAATAACGACGAGTGACCTCAAAACTAAAAAACACATTGATAATCAAGTGTTTTGGTAGTCGTATTTGTTAGAGAATACGCCGAGTAGGTCAGCGGCGGGCTGAAACAAGGGTTGATGCCTTGCGGTTAAGGGTGTCTACACCTTTGCGGTATAGTGTGGGGCGGTTGCGGATTATGGTACACCCTTTCCGGTAAAGTGTAGGGTAGTTTGCGGTTGTAGGAAAGGGGGATTTCTCCCCCTTCCGTTTAGCCCCCCACAAGGAACAATAACAAAATTCCTAACGGCGGACAAAGACAGATAACGGCGCAAATAAAAACATATACTAGAAACATAATTGAATTTATCCTTTCAAATTTTTAGTAGGTGGCGGAGTGGTGTTCCCCACCGTGTAATTAGGTCATAGGCAACAGGCAATCGCCGCAGATCAAACGGATAGGCTTGCCGGAACGGGCGATTGCTTGACAGCAAGGGCATTGATAACGGAAATTATGCTGCCGGGTTGTGGCGGTTGCTACAAAGCCCGGAACACTGCTGCTTGCGTGTGTACCAATTCCAACGGCAGTATAGCCGGGGTTTACACGACACATTTCGATTTCCCGGAGTTCGTCATGGAGCAACAGCCATTCCAGAAGCATATCTGAGGGGGCTGTTCTGCTCCACCCGTATTTATCAGTACGGAAGCAGAGCAAGCCGTGGGCTTCCGCTTGTTCCTTGAATATCTTGGAGTGGTATGTACCGCCCCGGCTGCAATCCTGTATGTTCAGTATAAGGTCGTTATACATATGCACCATTTCATGGAGCAGAGAAGCGGTGACGGCTTCCAGAGGGCGGTCAAGTGTACCGGATGCAATGTTTATCTCACGGCGGTAGGTGTCCTTGCTCTGCCATGCAGACCAGGGCGTGTAATGGGCATATGACCGGGACGAGGGTACAACGGTTATAATAGGCGTTTCCAGTTCGTTGTCGAAAAAGTCTTGATTGAGCAATCGGAACATTTTTTCCAGTTGGTTAGTCAATCTGGACATAGATACAATTTGCTTCATGGGTTTACTCCCTCCATTTTTGAATTTGACAGGATGGGAGCAAGCAAGTATAATAGCCTTACCTGCTCCCGTGGTGGTTGTGGGTGGAAGTCTCTTTGCCTGTTGCTTTGGTCGGCTGTTAGGCAAGGGGACTTTCTTTATGCTACAGAGAAACGGCGGCTTGTGGTTTGCTTGGTGTACTGCTGATACATTTCCCCATGCTCCCGCTTAAATGCGGTGGTGTCGAAGCGGTTGGACAGGACAGTGGTAAATCTTGCAATGTACTGTCCGGCTTCCAGTTCTTCAACGCCCCGGCACTCCATTTCCTTTTTAATTTCGTCCTTTAAGGATTCGATTTCTGCGGCGGCTTCCGCTGCCAGTGCTTCCCATTCCTTTAATGCTTGGATTTTGGTGCTGATTTCGATAGTAGACATTTGGTCAATCTCCTTTATATTTATTTGCCGTCTTTCCGTGCCGCCGCTGCTCTTTTGTGTTTGGTCTAGGGCTTACAACAGGCAGTGTTGAAATTGGGTTGCCCTTGCTGATGGCTACATGATAGCACATTGCGCAATGGTCGTCAATATGGCACATTGCACAATGTTCTTTGCCCGAAGTTGGCGAAAATGTACATTGCACAATGTTCCAATGTGTGCTATAGTATGGTAGAGGTGATACACATGGCATACAAGGACAAGAGCAGCGCAATCAAATATAATAACGAGTACAACAGCAAGGCATATGACAGAATCAATTTCACATTGCCCAAGGGCGAGAAAGAGAAAGTCCGGGCAGCAGCAGACCAGGCGGGGCAGAGTGTAAACGCCTACATTGCCCAAGCCCTAGCCGAACGCATGACCCGGGAGGGTTTTGGAATTTTCACCCCCTCCGATGCGGGAAAATGATATAAGTCGGTTGTTGACTTTGACACGATTTTGAAAAATATTTTTGAGGAAAATTTCTAACCTGTTGTCCCCCAACAGGATACGGGAAGCCGCAAAAACAGCAGAAATATTGACTTTTCCGTATAGATGTGCTATTATATGGGTGGGTTTAGTCAAGCTAAATCTACTAACTGCATAAGCGCCGCAGCCAATAAGGCAAAATAAGTCGCACCACTGGTAGAGTTACCCACTCTGCCTAGTGGTGCTTTTTGTTTATCCAGATATAGACCTGTACCTTGACAACTGAACGACTGGCGCATGGTGGAGCCGCTACGGAATGTGGGGGGCGTGGAAGCCTTGCGATCAAACAGCAGTAGCATAATAAAGATATACGAAAGACAAATTTTATCTAGTGTGATTGGAGGTGAGATATGACACACACGATTTCAGCAACCGGATATGAGTACTTCACGAATGAGGATGGCAGCACAATGGCTGTCAATCTCAAAACAGGAGAGGTCACGGAAGCCAGGCAGGCCATTTTGCCCGTAGGGTCGTGGATTATGACCCCGGAAGATATAGCCGCCTATAACGAGCGCAAACGCCAACAGCGGGAGTTTTTCTTGCAGAAGCAAGTAGCCGGACAACTGGGCACATTTTGTTTTTTAGCAATCAACAATGGCTTTCACGGGCTGCATCCGTCCACAGCCGCTAGATTGATATATCTGAGCACTTTTCTCCGGTATGGCACTGATGCCCTATACATCACAAAACGGACACCAATGAGGATTGTGGACTTGCAGAAAGTAACGGGACTGTCTAATGCAACTGTCCGCAGATTCTTGGAGGAAGTTTGCCCGTCCTACTTGATGATAGACCATGACGGCGATCTGCATATCAACACATCGGTTTTTCGGCGGGGCACATTGCCCAAAAAGGACGGGCTGGGTGCATACCAAAAGGTATATATTGAAGCCGTTAGAAACTTGTACCGGGCAACCCCCATTAGCAATCATAAGCAGTTAGGATATATTTTCCTTATGCTCCCTTATATCAACATCCAGTACAATGTACTATGCAAGAATCCATACGAGCCGGACATTGCAAACATTGAGCCATTGACAGTACGGGAGTTTTGTGAATTGATAGGGCATAGTTACTCTACTGTAGCAAGATTACGGGAAGCATATTCCAGAATACACTTTACTGTTAATGGACAACAGGAGCTTTTCTGTGCCTTCGTGTCCGATGGTAACAGCTTGGATGATGCCCGGATATTTATCAACCCCCATGTTTTCTACAGTGGCACAGACCCGGAGCGGGTGGAAGTTTTGGGACATTTTTGCAAATCCCATAACAAAGCCTGTTTGCAATTTTGAAATGACGAAAATGACTGGATTTGCTTTCCTAAATCCCATAACCATGCGGTTTATCGCATGATTTCACGAATAAACCCACTTCGACAATTTTGAAATATATAGATTTGCTGTTTCCCTTACTGCCGCAGCGATAAACCGGCTTTTGGGTGGCGGCGAATCCATCTAAGAAGTAGTCTAGTTTTAGAACCGGACAGCAACGCAGAATTGAATAAATTATAGAAAGGTTGTTGTAATGAACAATAATACATCCAATGAGAACAGACAGATTTTCCATTACATAGGTCACCACCCAGAGTACGGAAAGCACAAGTGCTGCCATGTGTGCGGTACAGATAGTGACATTTCTGGAACAATTGTCTTTGATGGACAACAAGGTACAGTATGGGCAGGTGAGCATTTTACTTTCCCGGTTTGTGCTACTTGTTTTTACGAAGCACTAGGCACACTTATGGAACGAATGGACGAAGTAATGCACCGTCGAGAAATAGAGCGGGAAAAGGAACGAGAGAAGTATTTGGAAGAATACGACCCACTCTATTGATAAAGGCTTAACAAAGCCCTTTTTGTGTCTATAATTGGACAGCAAATATACTGAAACCGAGTTGTCAACTTTATTTTCCAAAGCTACTTGACAAACAAGAGTTTTTATGTTATGTAAACCCCTATTTTCCTGTTGGAACAACTAAAATACGGGACTATTTACAGAAAAATACATACCCAAACACCGATGGTTATGCGGTTTGTAGCGGTGGCAGGATGCCCTGAACGCAATTACAATCAACCGAAAGCCCATAACCACGCCGGTTATCGTTGAATTTATCCATTCAAAGCTATTGAACTATTACCGCCGCTGTTAGCGGCGTATATCCGCGCAGATCGCCGGAGTAGCTACCCCAAATAAAGGAGAACTACATACATATATGACCAATGAACACACTGGACATTCAGCAGAAATGTTCAAAGACTATCCAGACATTATTACGATTATTGACCTACAAGCCATGCTGCACATTGGACGGAACGCAGCTTATAAGCTGCTGCAAGACAATTCCATTGTCAGCATCCGGGTAGGTAAGAAATACATAATCCCCAAGGCTAGTGTTGCCAGTTTCATCACCGAGGGGGTTCAAAAATGAAGTATCACATTTCAAAGAAAACTGCTACAATGTTATTGGATATGATTGGCTGTAGCCCAGAAAGGAGAGTACAACATGGCTACAGTTGTAGATAAAAATAAGAAATGGTATGCCGTTATCCATGTTTTGGACGAACACGGCAAGCGCAAGCAAAAGTGGATTTGTACCGAGTTGCCGAGCAGAAACGGCAAGGCAAACAAGACCGCTGCCAAGAAGATAGCCGCCCAATTACAGGAGGAATACGACCAAACAAAAACGCCCTGTACAAGCATTACAGTGGCGGCGTATTTCACCGAATGGCTAAAGCAAGCAAAGGCAGAATTGCGCCCCAAAACATTCCATTCCTACCGGGGAGATATGGAGAATCATATTATCCCGTATTTCGAGGAAAAGAAGATGCTGCTGCAAGACCTACGGACAGTAGACCTAGAGGACTATTACCGGAGCAAGCTGCAAGCGGACAGCCGCCTAGATTGCAAAGGGGCGTTATCTGCCCAGACAATCAAGCACCACCATCAGCATATCAGCAAGGCACTGAATGATGCAATCCGGCGGGGGCTGATATTGGCCAACCCGGCAGCGGTAGCACGAACACCGAAAGTACCCAGATTTAAGTCAGAATATTTGAATCCAAAGCAAGTCAGTGAGGTATTGGAAATGTTCACCGGGAACACCGCTGCACTCCCCATAACCCTATGCGCATTGTACGGCTTCCGGCGCAGTGAAGCTATCGGTTTGCAATGGAAAAATGTTGATTTCCAACGGCGGTTGATAACAATAGCCGCTACCATGCAGCAAGGCGGTGGCGGGTGTTATTTGGCTGAGCCTAAGACCGAGAGCAGCTACAGAACACTCCCAATGATGGACAGTATATACGCAATCCTTTCCGAGCAAAAGGAGCGGCAACAGCGCAACAGAGCCGTGCTAGGGCAAGGGTATATTGAGAGCGATTTTGTCTGCACTTGGGATGATGGACGATTGATAACCCCGGACTATGTAACAAGAGAGTTCCACAAGGTTATCCAGAAAAGCCAGTTGCCGGCAATCCGTTTGCATGACCTACGGCACTGTGTAGCAAGCAATCTGCTGAATAGTGGATATTCGCCCACCGATGTGGCGGCATGGCTTGGACACAGCAGCCCCAACACCACTTTTGGATATTACGCCCATGCAAGCAAGGCTTCCAAGGAGCATATTTCCAATGCAGTACAGGGGTGGTTTGACACCAATCCGTTAGACAATCGTTAGATACGGAAAATCCCCAAAAATAAAATGGTCAGAAAAATAAGAAAAACACCCTAAAACTGACTAAAAAGCCATGTTTTAAGGTGTTAATCTGGCAGGGGCACTAGGACTTGAACCCAGAGCCTACGGTTTTGGAGACCGCCGCTCTACCAATTGAGCTATACCCCTATATTATATTTCCAAAGGCCGAAGCCTTTTAACGGCTGGTGGGCCTTCAGGGATTCGAACCCGGGACGATCCGGTTATGAGCCGGAGGCTCTAACCAACTGAGCTAAAGGCCCATAGGGTGGCACAATTGCACCACGCCCGGATATTATAGCACCCGGGCTCGCTTCTGTCAAGTCTTTACCGCGTCCTGCTGGAAAAGATTTTCCGGCAAACTACTCTCCAACCTCTGTTTTTTGCAGAGGCCACCCAAAGGCAGGTCTTAATAAATCATATCTATATTGCGTGCAAGGACCGTCGAGGACGTCGGTCCCTACCGCCGGTACTTCCCCATCGCTTTCCATCTGGGAAATAATCTCATAAAGCATAATCCCCTTCTCCGGGTCGATATTTTCCCAGCGCCCGTCATTTTTCTGTAAATACCCATTCGTTTTCTGCCGATAGATCTCCTGCTGACCATCGGACAGGGTAACCGTAATGGTATAATCATCCCCCGGAATCTGCTCCGGGTCGCAATCCGCTCTGTGTGCCGGGCGCAGCCAGCGCAAATAATTCAGCACTGCCGTCATTTTTCCGCTTTTGGTATAGGTACGGTTTAATATTTCTCCCCCGTGGTGGCTGACCACCTCCACTTTCTCCACCACCGTAACCAGCGGCCCACTTTTTTGGCACCCACAGCCGGACAAAACCGCCAATAAACACAGCATAGCGCACAGCTTCCCCGCTCTTTTCAAAAAACCATCTCCTTTACAAAAAGGATGCCTGTTTTTTATCAAAAACATACCGGAAAAACTGTGCCGGTCGACCATTTTTATTAGCAAAGAGGCTGTGGATTTTCCACAGCCTCTTTTTTATTTTATCCAAACAGTATCCGCCAGTAGTCCTTGTCCAATATGCGGGCAGACACCGCAAAGCGGTTAGATACCTCGCTGTTAACCCATTTCACATAATCTGCCGAAAGGGGGCTTCCGTCATTGGCCAGCGCCTCGCCGGTAACGGTGTTGTAGCGACCCTTGTCTGTAATCCAGCTTCGGTTGTTAAATACTACCAAAGGTGCTTTGTCAGAGAAAATATCCCTGCCCATATACAGCCGGGAGTCAAATTCCACACCGAACAGGTTGGAAAGTGTGGGCAACAGGTCAACGGAATAGCACAGCTCATCTACCACCTGAGGCGTCATACCGGGCTTATAGATAATGCAGCCGTTCTCATACAGCTCAAAATTCTCCTCGATTTTATGCCCGAACAGCTCGCTGTATTGCTCTTTTTTAAGCCCGTAGGGATAATGGTCCGCGGTAATGACAAAAACCGTATTTTGCAGCGTTCCCGCCTCCTCCAGCCGTTGCATCAATAGTTCCAGAGAGTATTCAAACTCCAACTGGCAGGCAATATAGGCACGAATGGCATCGCTATAAGGCTCATTTTCCACCAAATGCCGGTTTTTGTAGCACATATTGTTGCCGGTGAAGCTATATTCCATATGACCGGAAATGCTCATATAATAGGTAACAAAAGGCTCTTTTGTGGCATAAAAACCTGTAGACTTGTCCACTACTTCCACATCGGAGGCAGGCCATTGCTTCTTTACATCCAAGCCGCCGCCACGGCCGCCCTTATAATCATAGCCCAGATTCGCCAAATACTGGTTACGCTTATAGTAGGTGTAGGTATGGCCGTGGTAGGCATAGGCTCCATAGCCTTCCTTAATCAGCTGCTGGCTGATTGTCAAGGGCATAGAATTGCCGATGGTCTTTTGGAAGGAAATGGCATTTTTCTTCGGCAATGTGCCGGTAAGGAAGGCATATTCTCCGTCGCAGGTGGACACATCCCAGTACGGCACATAGTAATTGGACAGATACATGCCCTCGTTCATCATTTTATAGAGGGTAGGTGTTCTCTGGGGGTCAATAATTTTGTCGCTGAAGGCTTCCGCCGTAATCAGCACCAAGTTGCACCCCTCAAACATACCGGTGTAGTCATTTTTCTTGGAGGCGCTCTGACTGCTAAAATACTGGTGCAGCTCTTTTATTGTCTTATCGCCGGCTTGGGCAATCAGCTTTTCAAAATCAATGTCCAGCTTATTATACTCAACAGGCTTTATCGGCTCGGTGCTGTCCCCTGTCGGATCGGTAGGCTTCGGGTCGGTAGGAGGGGGCGCAATGATAACAATGTCGCCGTCCGGCTGCTTCCCGGTTATCACATAGGTCATTTCCAGCCGGAAGCTGGTGGCAAAGCCAAGTTTATTGACACTCAGGTACTTATCCGTTACATTGTGATACAGGTCGTAGGCGCTCATACTGCCTGTGCCGTCAAACAGCGGCAGTGCCAGCACAGCACCAATTTGGAACACCAACGCCAGCGCAACAGGCACAAAACCCCAATACCACTGCTCCTTGGAGGGGGCAAACATTTTCCGGCAAAATACCGTAACACAAACCGCCGTTGCCAGGGTCAGTACCAAAATGGGGAGTGTCCCCAAGACGCCTGCAAAAATGCTGTCTGTAAACTGAAATGCCTCACCGCCCTGGAGCATAGACATAGCGGAAAAGAAGCTATTAAAAATACGGTAATAGACCACCTGTGCGCCGCAAAATGCCGCATACAGGAAGCTATAGCCCACAAAAAAGCCGTAGCTGACCTTCCGGTTGCCTACAAACCAGGCAAAACCGAACAGCAAAAATGCCGGCACAAGGGCAATCAGCACCGGGAAATATACACCGCAGTTCCAGAGGGTCGTTCCGCCCTTTGTGGAATAAAAATGCAGTATCAGCTCCGGCACAGCGCCCGCTGCCCAAAGCATAAAAAACACCGGCCAGGTCGGCCGCATTATTTCCTTAACCTTTTGTTCCTCATCCATAAGAAAGCCTTCTCTCTCATTGTTGTTTTAACTATTCTACCACACAAATCCCCAATATGCAATCTGTAGCGAAAAAATGCACCTGCCCAGCAGGTGCATTTTTATTAAAGCTCGCAGTTGTTGACCGTTCTGGGGAAGGGCAGAACATCGCGAATGTTGCCCATACCGGTCAAATACATTACGCAGCGCTCAAAGCCCAGGCCGAAGCCTGCGTGGCGGGCAGAGCCGTATTTCCGCAGGTCCATATAGAAGCCGTAATCCTCGGGCTTCATACCCAGCTCCTCAATGCGGTTTTTCAGCAGCTCGTAATCGTCCTCACGCTGAGAGCCGCCGATGATTTCGCCGATACCGGGAACCAAGCAGTCCATAGCCGCTACGGTCTTTCCGTCGGGGTTCAGCTTCATATAGAAAGCCTTGATCTCCTTGGGATAGTCGGTAACGAACACAGGCTTCTTAAAGACCTCTTCCGTCAGGAAGCGCTCGTGCTCCGTCTGCAGGTCGCTGCCCCAATGGACAGGGAATGCAAACCGGTCATTGTGCTTCTCCAGCAAAGCGATGGCATCGGTGTAGGTAATATGGCCAAAGTCGTTGGACACCACATTGTTAAGCCGCTCCAGCAGACCCTGATCCACAAACTGGTTGAAAAACGCCATTTCCTCGGGGGCATTGTCCAGCACATAGCGGATAATGTACTTAATCATATCCTCCGCAAGGCGCATATCGTCGGACAAATCCGCAAAGGCAATTTCCGGCTCGATCATCCAGAACTCAGCCGCGTGGCGGGTGGTGTTGGAGTTTTCTGCCCGGAAGGTAGGACCAAAGGTGTAAATGTTACGGAAAGCCATCGCGAAAGTCTCGCCGTTGAGCTGACCGGAAACCGTCAGGTTGGTGGGCTTATCGAAGAAGTCCTGGGTGAAATCCACCTTGCCATCCTCGGTCAGGGGAATGTTATTCAGATCCAGGGTGGTTACCTGGAACATTTCGCCTGCGCCCTCGCAGTCGGAGCCGGTAATCAGGGGTGTATGGACATACACAAAATCCCGCTCCCGGAAGAACTGATGGATTGCAAAAGCAATCAGGCTGCGAACACGGAAAACCGCCTGGAAGGTGTTGGTCCGGGGACGCAGATGGGTCATTGTCCGCAAAAACTCCAGGGTGTGCCGCTTTTTCTGCAAGGGGTAGTCAGAGGTAGAAGCGCCTTCTACCGTAACTTCCGTTGCCTGAATTTCAAAGGGCTGCTTCGCCTCGGGGGTCGCCACCAGCGTACCCCTAACAATGAGAGCCGCACCAACATTGGTCTTATTGATTTCCTGGAAATTCTCCATTGTATCGTGGTAGACCACCTGGACAGGATTAAAATAGGTACCGTCGTTCAGGACAATAAAGCCGAACTGCTTACTGCCCCGGATGGAACGCACCCAGCCGCCCACGGAGATTTCTTTGCCGATATAGCTGTCTGTGTTCTTGAACAGCTCCCGCACAGTAATTAACTGCATAATCGTTTCCTCGCTTTATATGGAATACATAGATAAATAAGAGTATAAGCCAAAAAGGCAAATTTTACAAGGGGGAAATGGGAAAAAGTGGGGATATTTTCACCTTATGCCTGCAAAAAGGCCGGTGCAACCGCACCGGCCTTTCTATTTTAAGGTTTCACTGGCAGATAGTCTATGTAAATCGCGCAGGGATCAAAGGAATAATCCAGGCTCCGAACGGTAAAGTTCAGCATTCCGTTATAGGCATCGTCAGGGGTAACATCGGAGAAGTTAAAGCAAACGCCCATAAACTCAAAGTCGCCCAGCCGATTGGACACGGTAACCACATTATCTTTCGTAAAAAGCAAGGTCTTTTTGTAAACTGTTACCCCAAGCTCATTGACAATTTCGATATCTACGCTGCCGCCGGTGCGTACAATTTCATTTGACCGATCCCGAAGCTGGAAGCGCAGCATATACTGTTCCTCTCCACTTTCGCTGTCCTCTTTGCTTATGTACTGGATGCTCCAGTTGCTGAGACTTGCCACCCTGGCAAGACCGTTAGCCTCTCTTGTGAACAGATTCTTCAGCGTTGTGGGAGAATCGGTGCTTAGCGCCAGCGCTTCTCCTATAGGAACGGCAAAATTCAAATTCTGTCCGTCTGCCATTTGCATCGTGTTAATGCCGATTACATTTCCGTACTTATCAAACAGCGGGCCGCCACTGTTGCCGGGGGAAATGGGTGCCGTTGTCTGGATATAAAGGTCGTTATAAAACTGACGCAGAGCGCAGGAAACGATGCCTTCCGACAAGGTGCTGGTAAGTCCTAAGGAGCTGCCGATGGCATATACCTTTTCCCCTGTCAGCACGCTGTTGGTCCGAAACTTTAACGGAACCGTGTTGGGGCATTCAGTAGCAAGGATTGCAATGTCCTTCTCCACACTATAGGCCTTCACCTGCGTTACATCATAAGTTGTGCCGTCAAGTAATGTAATATAAGCTTCTGCGCAGGTTTCAATAACATGGTAATTGGTAATAACCGTTCCCTCTTCGTCGTAGAAAAATCCCGTTCCTGTAAAGGTCGCGCCATCAGCCTTTGCGGTAATCTCAACAACCGAATGAGCATAGTTATAGTAAATATCCTCCGCAGACAACGCCTTTTCCGTAAGCGACCCGCTTCCCAGCAGCGCAGATAAGTCGCTGTAGGAACAACCTTGAAGGAAAAATACCATCACGCACAGAAGTGCCAATAATTTCACAGAAAGCTTCTTCATTTGTTTTTCTCCTTTCAATAGAGGCTGATTTTATTATAGCAGTACAAGCAAAAAAGGGCAAGTGAAATCCGGTATGCTTTCACCTGAATATTGTGTTTGCACCGAATGTATGATATACTATTTTCAAAATGTTGCCAGTGGCAAAAAAGAGAGGTCTTACATATGGCAAGAGCATCCACAAAGGAGAATAAAAGTCCCTACCAGACCACACGAGAAGCCTTGAAGCTGACAAGAGAAACCGCCAGCGACCTGCTGGAAACCCTTTCTCCGGAACGCATCGAGAAAATTGAAAATGACCGGACACTCCCCCACCCGGACGAAGTGATGGTGATGGCGCAAAAATACAAGCAGCCCAGCCTTTGCAATTATTACTGCGCCAACCAATGTCCCATCGGCGCGCAATATGTGCCGGAAATCAAGGTTAAAGACCTGTCCCAGATCATTTTAGAGATGCTCGCCTCCCTAAACAGTATGCAAAAAGGAAAAGAACGGCTGATTGAAATTACTGTGGACGGAAAGATCACCGGCGATGAGCTGCGGGATTTTGTTGCCATCCAGCAGCAGTTAGAGAACATTTCCATTGCCGTAGAAACCCTGCAGCTTTGGTCGGAACGGATGCTGGCAACCGGCGCCATTGACCCGAAACAATACCAGGCATATAAAGAAGCGCTGGAGACAGAGACTCGCTAATTTGCTGCCACAGGCAAATTAACCCCCTGAATTTTGCGAAGTTTATTATTTATTCTATGTGTTACATAAGCTACAATATACACATATCAGGAGACACGGCGTTCTGAACGGAAGCGAAGGAAGTGATGCTTTTGAGCACAAGAGAAAGAATCCTGACGATCCGGCTTTTGGAAAAGGTGAAGAAATATCCGCAACTGGCAAATACCTTAGGGCTGGAAGCTGTGAAGGAGAAGCTTTTGCCCCCGACTAATTCACAATCCGCCGGAATATGCCGTAAATAACACCACAAAAACCGAAAGGAGCAAACTATGGAAATTTTTATCATTGTGGCAGCTGTACTGATTTTGCTGACTGTAATTCTCACCGCAGGCTATGTAAAATCCCCTCCGGACACAGCCTACATCATCTCCGGTTTCCGAAAGACCCGAATACTTATCGGTAAAGCCGGCATCCGGATTCCTTTTCTGGAACGGCTGGATAAGCTGAGCCTGAAAATGTTCTCCGTGGATGTAAAAACCACCGACTATGTTCCCAACGCAGAGTACATAAATGTTAAGGTAGACGCCACCGTCAAAATCCGCATCGGTCAGAGCGAAGAAATGATGACCTTGGCCTCCAAGTTCTTCCTGAACGAAAGCGAAGATATGATTATCCGCCGTGTTCAGGACACCCTGGAAGGCAATATGCGTGAAATCGTCGGTCAGATGCGTCTGGAAGAAATGGTTACCGACCGCAAGGCCTTTGGCGAGCGGGTGCAGGAAAATGCCATTCCCGACCTTATGAAGATGGGTCTGGAAATGATCTCCTTCAATGTCCAGTCCTTCTCCGACCAAAATAACGTGATTGAAGATTTGGGTATTGATAACATCTCTCAGATCAAGAAGGGTGCCGCCGTTGCAAAGGCGCAGGCAGACAGAGACATTGCCATCGCCCAGGCACAGGCAGCCAAGGAAGCCAATGACGCCAAAGTGCAATCTGAAATGGAGATTGCAGAAAAGCAGACCACACTGTCGATCCGCCAGGCAGAGCTGAAGCAGCAGTCCGATGTGAAGAAAGCAGAAGCAGACGCTGCCTACTCCATTCAGGAGCAGGAGCAGAGAAAGACCATCGAAGTTACCTCCGCCAACGCCAACATTGCAAAGGCAGAGCGGGAAGCAGAGCTGAAAGCCCGGGAAGTTGAGGTCAAGAAGCAGACACTGGACGCTGAAATCCGTGCAAAAGCCGACGCCGAGCGCTACCGCCAGGAGCAGGAAGCCCAGGCCGACCTCTTTAAGCGTCAGAAGGACGCTGAAGCTAAGCGCTTCGAGCAGGAACAGCAGGCTGCTGCCGAAATGAAGATGGCGGAAGCCCAGCGCTTTGCAAGAGAGCAGGAAGCAGAAGGTATTGCCGCCGTGGGTAAAGCAGAAGCCGAAGCCATTCGTGCCAAAGCCCTGGCAGAAGCCGAGGGTATCGACAAGAAAGCGGAAGCTATGAAGAAATACGGTGAAGCCGCCGTGGTGGAAATGATTATGGCAGCCCTGCCCGAAATTGCCCGGAATGTTGCCGAGCCTTTGAGCAAGGTAGATAAAATCACAATGTACGGTGAAGGCAACTCCGCCAAGCTGGTGGGCGACATTGTCAACTCCACCACCCAGATCACCGAAGGCATTTCCGCCGGTATGGGCATTGACCTGAAGAGTCTTTTAATGGGTGCGCTGGGCGGCAAGCTGGCTGCTGACAATCAACCCCCCGTTGTTGTGGTTCCGCAGGTGCAAAACGCTGCAGATGCGCCTGCCGTTTCGGATGACAACACAGTAGCTGACTAAGTTTCGCATTGAGGTCTTGCAGCAATGTAAGGCCTCACCTTGCATAAGGAAGGAAAGAAAAATGGGTTTTGATTTTTTCGGCATAATGTTTACACTGATGTTTTGCCTTGTGTTTGGCGTGTTTATTATGACCTTTGCAAAAGGCTTCCGCCAGTGGAATAAGAACAATCACTCTCCCCGGCTGACCGTACCGGCAACCGTTGTGGCAAAGCGGACAAATGTAAGCCGCCATCATCACCAAAACCACGCCACCCACTCCACCACCTACTATGTAACCTTTCAGGTGGAAAGCGGAGACCGGATGGAGCTGCAGGTACAAGGCCACGAATACGGCTTGCTGATTGAGGGCGACTGCGGAAGTGTCAGTTTCCAAGGCACAAGGTATTTGGGCTTTGAAAGAAACAATTAACAGGAGGCAATCTATGACTAACGACAACATTTGCGTATTTTGCGGTGAAAAGCTCAGCAACTTCCGCAGCACCACCGTCCAGTGCGGAAACACTTGGCAGCCTGCCTGTAAGAACTGCGAAAAGGAAGTCAAAAACTTACCCGAGCTGGAGCTGTGCCAGCGGGCGCTGTTGCGGGGGCTTGCCAACGATCCCGAACACTTGCAGACAAGGATCACACTTATCTCCGAAGCCGAGGAACATCGCCCCAAATGCACCCAATGCGGCGGCAAATTGATCTTTATGGATGTGCAGGAGCTGGAGAATACACCGCATCGGAAACAATTTATCACAGAACCTTTTGAGATCCTTCCTGCATACTGCCAATCCTGCGGAAAATATGCGCTTTATAACCCCTATATCGTTCAAAAGAATAAATACCTTGCGTATCTGATTCGAAAAGATACCCAAAGATAGGAGCTAAAAATGTTTGAAATACTTGCTACTGTTATTTTTATTTGGCTGGCGGTTAAGGTCATCGGTCTTATGCTGAAGATCACCTGGGGCGCAGCCAAGCTCGTCGCCGGTGCGTTGCTGGGTCTGGCATTTCCCGCTCTGATTCTCTGCCTTATTTTTGCCGGCGGCTTTTTACTGCTGATTCCTTTGGCAATCATCGCCATTGCCGCAGGCATTTTGAAACTTTTCTTCAAATAAAAGATTGGAGGAACGATTATGAAATTTGCAGCTGATTTTAGGCTTATTGCAAGAAACGCCCTTAACGGCAGATGGAAAATTGCCGTCATTACCTGCCTGATTGCCTCCCTTTTGAGCGCTGTTTCCGCTAACGGACCGGAGCTCAATTTGGATTTTAGCGATTCCGGCGCAAACGTAAACGTAGAATTTGCCGGTCAGGTCGTTTATGGAACCAGCAGCGGCTTTCACAGCGCGCTCAACGGTTTTTTGATTGGCGGTGCCGTCTACATTCTTCTCATCGCCCTTGTTATGGCTGTAATTTTCTTCATTTTAGGAAGCATTGTGGGCGTAGGCTATTCCCGGTTTAATCTTGACCTTGTAGACCAGCAAAAAGAGCCGGAGATCGGTACGCTATTTAACTATTTCTCCCATTGGAAAACCGCAGCGGCAGCAGGCACATTGCAGGCGCTGCTTGTATTTTTATGGTCGCTGCTATTGATTATTCCCGGCATCATTGCAAGCTATAGCTACGCAATGACCCAGTATATTCTTGCGGAAAACCCGGAGCTTTCTGCCAGTGAAGCCCTTGGAAAATCCAAGGAAATGATGGCTGGCAACCGTTGGCGGCTTTTCTGCCTGCAGTTTAGCTTTATCGGTTGGGATATTTTAGCCGCCCTGACGCTGGGTATCGGCAATTTATGGCTGAGCCCCTACAAGCAGGCCGCCACCGCCGCCTTCTACCGGGAAATCTCTGGTGCTTCTTATGTTCCCGAGGGGATTCCCTGTGAGGAAGATGTGGGTTATGATATTTAACGATTAACATCTCCTTTTTGTATTGCGCAACCGTCAGTTGCTAAATTTCCAAGCAGACTTGGTGGACTTTTCAGCGCATAAAAGATATACTGCAATCAAATCTGCAAGGAGGTATCCCTATGACTTTAGGAGAGAAAATCTATAAGCTCCGCAACGAAAGAAATCTATCCCAAGGCGATTTAGCAGATGCATTGGAGGTGTCCCGACAGTCAATTTCCAAATGGGAAACCGACGCATCTGTGCCGGAACTGGATAAACTGGTGAAAATGAGTGTGTTCTTTTCCGTTTCTTTAGATGAACTCATCCTTGATAAAACACACGACAGACAACCTGAGTTTTCGAAACCAAAGATCATTTGTACAGAGCGCCTCGGTGTGAGCAGCACGCAAAAAACAGTTGGCATTGTATTGTTATGCATTTCTGCAGCATTATGGCTACTAATTGCACTGTTAGGAGATATTCTGTCCGGACTTATTCTGGCAGCACCCTTTGTCGCCTGCGGCATCATTTGTCTGCGTGTGCAAAGAAACGCAGGACTTTGGTGCGCATGGGTTATATACCTGTTTATCGAAATTTATCTGCTTTTCACAACCGGTATAGGCTGGCACTATGCTTTTATCCCGCTTATATATTCCTCCAGTGAAATGACAACACACTTAATTGTTGCCTGGTGTTTGTTGGCGGTTTATGCTACACTTACCGTAATAACAGCATTGCGTATCAAAAAAGCCCACCCGGTTGTTCTTCGAAAAGAACTGATTGGTGCGGGTGCCTGTTGGTCGGCAGTTCTGATCACCCGGGCTATTTCTAGGGTTGTGGCGCGGGAAGCTGCGAACGCAGTGGTTTTTCCTCGATATTTCATTTATTTTAACGCCGTTTTCGGCTGGGTAAGAAATATCATTCTAACTGTAGCTTTCATTTTTACCTACCGGCTAATAATTGCACTCATCAAAAAGCGACAAAACACTTAAAAAGAGCAGATACCCGGATAGACTTTCTTTCATCGACACCCTCGCCGGAGATTCGTTTGCATTTTATCCCGCACCCTGCGGGATAAAATTAAGGTTTCGCGGCATCCAGCTGCCGCGAGCAACAGTCCACCGGACTGTTGCATTTGAGTTTTTCGAATCTCCGCGGATGCAAAAAGAGCAGATGCCAAAAGGCATCTGCTCTTTTTGGTGATCCGCCGGAGATTCGAACTCCGGACCCATTGCTTAAAAGGCAATTGCTCTGCCAACTGAGCTAGCGGATCATATACTGGGGGATGACCGTAATCTTCCCCGCAGATTTTTGGCTGGGATGGCAGGATTTGAACCTACGAATGCCAGAGTCAAAGTCTGGTGCCTTACCGCTTGGCGACATCCCAATATTACACTCCGACAACGGCACTTTGTGCATTATAGCACGACAAAACACAATTTGCAACTATTATTTTTCCATTATCGGAGATTTTTGGGACAGACCCCGGAAGGTCTGCCCCGGTGTGCTTCTTAGTAATTCTTTGCGTTGACCTCAAAGTAGCTCTGGGGATGGGCGCAAGTGGGGCAAATTTCGGGGGCTTCCTTGCCAATGTGGATATGACCGCAGTTGCGGCACTCCCAAACGGTCTCGCCATCTTTTGCGAATACCTTTGCCTGCTCCACGTTCTGAAGCAATGCGCGGTAACGCTCCTCGTGATGACGCTCTACCTCTGCCACCAGACGGAACTTTGCTGCCAGCTCGGGGAAACCCTCTTCCTCTGCGGTCTTTGCAAAGCCTGCGTACATATCGGTCCACTCATAATTTTCGCCATTTGCAGCTTTCAGCAGGTTCTCAGCAGTATTGCCGATGCCGTCAAGCTCCTTGTACCACAGTTTTGCGTGTTCTTTTTCATTGTCTGCGGTCTTCAAAAACAGCGCCGCGATCTGCTCGAAGCCTTCCTTCTTTGCCTTGGATGCAAAGTAGGTGTACTGATTTCTTGCCTGAGATTCGCCTGCAAAGGCAGCCATCAGGTTGGCTTCGGTCTTAGTGCCTGCGTATTTGTTAGCCATAATAGGTTCCTCCTTATGTCTTTTCTTTTATTATAACACAATCATTTCCGTTTGAAAAGAGAATAATGCAAAAATTACATCTTCTCCGGGGCTGCAAAGCCCAAAATATCAATGCAAGTCTCCAAAATCCGCTTGGCAAGTCCGATCAGCGCAATATAACCTGCCTTCAGTTCCTCATTTTCTTCGGTCAAGATGCGGGTTTCGTGGTAGAACTTATTCACCGCGCCGGACAGCTCATAAATATACGCGCAAATCAGGTTGGGAGACAATGTCTTAAGGGCGCTTTCCATTGTAGGACCGAACTTGGTGATAGCCAGCATCAGATCCTTTGCCCACTGGTTTGCCGCAGGGGCGATAGGCAGATGCTCCCAAGTGCCATAACGGTTTAGAATAGACTTGATCCGCACCACGGTGTAGAGAATATACGGGCCGGTATTGCCCTCAAAAGCCGCAAAGCGCTCCAAATCGAAGTTATAGTCCTTGGTGGGCTGGTTGGACAGGTCGCCGTATTTCAGTGCGGCCAGTGCGATTTTCTGGGTGGTTGCCTCCACCTCATCGTCGGCAACGATCTGATTTTCCACAACCTTTGCCCGAACAAAGTCGGTCATATCCGAAATCAACTGCTCCAAACGCAAAACGCCGCCGTCCCGGGTCTTGAAGGGCTTGCCGTCCGCACCGTTCATCGTACCGTGGCCCACGTGCTCCAAAACGGTAGTTTCCTTTACAATGCCGGACTTTTTCGCTGCCCGGAAAACCTGCTCAAAGTGTAGATTTTGCCGCTTATCGGTAACATAAAGCATTTTATCCGGCGCCCAATCCTGCATACGCTGCACTATGGTTGCCAAATCGGTGGTAGCATAAATGGCAGAGCCGTCGGATTTTACCAAAATCATAGGCGGTACTTCTTTTTTGTCGGTTTCTTCCGCCACAGGCACAACCCAGGCGCCCTCAGAGAGAACTGCCAAACCTCTTGCCTTTAGATCCTCGACCATAGCCGGAATATAGGGATGGGCATCACTTTCCCCCAGCCACTTCTCATAGTGAACATCCAAAATGTCGTAAATCCGGCGCAGGTCTGGCAGACTTACGCCCATAATATGATCCCAAATCGCCCGGTAGCCCCGACGCCCCTGCTGCAGCTCAAAGGTAGCAGTATGTGCCTTCTCCGCAAAAACAGGATCGGTCTTTTTGGCAGAAGCGGTGGGGTAAATCTCCTCCAGCTCCGATAGCGTAAAGGGCGACTCCTTGGGGTATTCGCCGGTAAAGCGCTCATCAAAATAAGGAAGCTCCGGCTGACGCTCCTGCAGCTCTGCAATAATAAGGCCCATCTGCAGACCCCAATCGCCCAAGTGGACATCGCCAATGGTATCATAGCCCATAAACTTGTGCAGCCGCTTCAGGCTCTCGCCGATGATAGCCGGCCGCAGGTGGCCAATGTGCAAAGGCTTTGCCACATTTGCGCCGCCGTAGTCTACCACAGCGGTTAGTCCTGCCCCAACCTTCTCCACACCAAAATCGGGAGAAACCCGCATTTCCTCCAGGTAAGACCTAAGGAAACTGTCGGACAGGTTGAGGTTAATAAAGCCGGGTATTACCGCATCAATCATAGAAAAGTCGCTGCCGTCCAGCTTTTCCGCCACCGCCTTGGCAATTTGGATGGGCGCGCATTTATACTGCTTTGCCGCCGCCAATGCGCCGTTGCACTGGTACTGGCACAGGTCAGGACGGTTGGAGACCGTTACCTTGCCGAAAGAGGCCTCATAGCCGGCAGACACGAACGCCTGCTCCATTTTTTCTGTAATCAAATCAAGAATTTTCTTCATTATTTTTTCTCCTAATATCCGCTTGTAGGGCGGGGGCTTGCTCCCGCCGCATTATGCGCCGTCATTTGCTGAATATTCGCTTGCTCAGGATGACAGTGTGCGTTGTAGAATTTTACTGCTTCTGCTGGGACATCCAGTAGAGGTACTCATCGTAAGTGCCGTAGCGGTCAATAATCGTACCGTCCGGCTGGAAAGCAATAACGCGGTTACAGGTAGAAGTCAGCATTTCGTGGTCGTGAGATGCCAGCAGCACCACGCCCTGGAAAGCCTCCAAGCCCTTGTTAACTGCCTGAATGGATTCCATATCCAAATGGTTGGTGGGCTGATCCAGCAGCACCACATTTGCGCCGGAGAGCATCATTTTCGACAGCATACAGCGAATCTTTTCGCCACCGGAGAGGACATTTACCTGCTTGAATACATCTTCGTTGCTGAAAAGCATACGGCCTAAGAAGCCCCGAAGATACACATCGTCCTTCTTCACAGAGTACTGACGCAGCCAGTCTACCAACTCCATAGAATTGCCTTCAAAATATTCGGAATTGTCCTTGGGAAGATAGCTGCGAATGGTGGAAACGCCCCACTTGATACTGCCCTCGTCCGGCTCCAATTCACCCATCAGGATTTGGAATAATGCCGTCTGTGCCAGCTCATTTTCACCCACAAAGGCGATCTTATCGTTCCTGCCAACGGAGAAATAGACCTTATCCAGAAGTTTTACACCGTCAACGGTTACAGACACATCCTTTACCGTCAGAATGTCCTTACCCAGCTCCCGCTCGGGCATAAAGCCCACAAAGGGATACCGGCGGGTGGAACAGGGCATTTCCTCAACGGTCAGCTTATCCAGCAGCTTCCGGCGGGCAGTTGCCTGCTTTGCCTTACTTTTATTGGCAGAGAACCGCTGAATAAACAGCTGCAGTTCTTCAATCTTTTCCTGGTTTTTCTTATTCTTGTTGCGGATCATTGCCTGCACCATCTGGGAGGACTCATACCAGAAGTCGTAGTTGCCTACATACATCTTGATCTTGCCGTAGTCGATATCTACGGTGTGGGTACAGACCGTGTTAAGGAAGTGCCGGTCGTGGGAAACGGCGATGACCATTCCCGGGAAATCCAGCAGGAAATCCTCCAGCCAGTTGATGGCTTCAATATCCAAGTTGTTGGTAGGCTCGTCCAGCATAACAATGTCAGGATTGCCAAATAGCGCCTGCGCCAGCAGCACCTTCACCTTAAGTCTGGGGTCTACGGTGGCCATAATGTCATAATGTAGTTCTGTGCCGATACCCAGACCCTGTAACAGACGGGAGGCATCGCTTTCCGCTTCCCAGCCGCCCAGATCCGCAAACTCTGCCTCCAGCTCGGAAGCGCGGATGCCGTCCTCATCGGTAAAATCGGGCTTTTCATAAATGGCATCCTTTTCCTTCATAATGTCATAAAGGTGCTGGTTACCCATAATAACCGTATCCATAACGGTAAATTCGTCATAAGCATTCTGGTTCTGCTTCAGTACAGAAACCCGCTTTTCCGGATCTACAAAAATACTGCCGGAGGTGGACTCCAGTTCGCCTGTAAGCAGGCGCAGGAACGTAGACTTACCTGCGCCGTTTGCGCCGATAATGCCGTAGCAGTTGCCGGGCAAAAACTGCAAATCTACGTGCTGGAACAACCACTGACCGCCAAATTGCATACCTAAATTGCTGACTGTGATCATAATTTTCTCCTTAAAATTCCTATATACTATGCATCCATCGCCCTTCCAATTTCTGAAAGGCGCATACTCATACATTATAATAATACCATAAAAATAAAAATAAGCAAACCCTTTTTGTAAAAAATTACCGCTGTGCAAACACAGCGGTAATAAATTTCTCATTTTTCCGGCAATCTGCTACGGCGGTGGCGGCGTTTTCCGCTCACACGCTCCTCAGGATCTGCCTTTTCTGCCCGGCGGGCATAAACTTCAGCCGCCTCAGAGGTAGCTTCATAGGTAAGACGGCTGACCCGAACGGTACCGTCCGGCTGATCAGACAAACGCACCCGCACCAAAAACTTTCCGTGTTCCGGGCAGGTCGCCAAATCCATATACCGGCGGCCGGGCTGGGCGAACCAGCGGGAGCCCAACATCTGCCGTCCGCAAGTGGGACACTTGTTTTCTGCCCCGGATTGCGCCGCCAGTGCCGCCCGCTTGTCCGCATAATCGTAAAACACCTTCCGGCTGATGCAGCCGGGAAGCTCCGCCCCGTGGAAGCCGTTGACGTGGCTCTGAAGTGCCGCGCCGTATTCTTCCGTCCCTTTTTTTAAGTCCAACTTAGCACAGATCAGCGCCGTGTGGTAAGCATCGCCCAATGCATCGTGAGCAGGACGGGTAGCGGGGATTTCAAATATCTCCATCGCTGTTTTCAGCGCTTTTTGGGCGGTACTGCCGTCGGTTTGGGCGTTGAAAATCATCTGGGCGTTATACCAGCGGCTGACCCAGTTTTCATCCATACCAAACAGCCGCAGATTTTCCCGCAGCATAGTAATATCATCAAAGCCCCAGGTCAAAAAAGTAATGTCTTCACCGCACCAGGCGCGGAAACGCTCCATTGCCTCTGTAAAAGGAACACCCTCCTCTACCAGCTGGGCTTCCTTAATACCGGTAAGCTTGCTGATGCGCCGGTTTAAGCGGCGGTAATATTTCGGTCGGATCAAAACCTGGAATTCATCCGCAACAACCCGATCCTCCGTAACACGCACAGCGCCGATTTGGATAATCTCACCCCGAATCTGCACAGGCAGCACCTTTTTGGCTGACGGCGAGCCAGGCCAGGGCTGATTCCACTCCATATCCAATACGATATAGTCCATATAGTTAAAACCTCAGTTTTCTGTTATCTTTCCTATCATACCACAAAAACAGTACATCTGTAAACCATAACTTTGAAAAGCGGCCTCTTTTAGAAAGAAGCCGCCGAAACCTTTATGCGTTTACATTTTCGTGGGTAATAACCTTGTAGTCGACATAGTTTTTTTGCTCTGTTTCTTTGCCGCTGAGCAAATTTTTGACCGTTTGGACAATCTGCTGGCACAAAGCTTCTGCGTCCTCCACCAGCGCCGCAGTAACGGCGCCTGTGCGGATAGCCTCTTGGCTTGCTTTTTCTATACCGGCGCCAATAATAATCACATCCCGACCCGGTGTGCGTCCGTTCTCCCGAACGGCTTCCATAGCCCCCAGCGCCAGGGCGCTGCTATCGCAGAATATCAGCTCCAAATCCCGCCCGTACTTGGAAAAAGCCTGTTTGCAGATTTCTTTCGCCCCGTCGGCAGTGCCATCGCAAACCGTTTTCTCCAGCTTGACGGTTTCATATGCGTCGGCGGCTTCCTCCACCGCCCGGAAATATACGCTGTTATCCGATGCAGAAAGAATCATATAATCTACATACCGGTCGCCGTTGACATCTGCTTTGGTAAAATAGCGCTCCAACAGTTCTGCCTGCATACGCCCAAGCGTCTGTGTATTCCAGCCTGCAAAATAGCTTTCGCCCAAATTTTCCGGCTCTGCGCCAATAAACAGCACCGGCGTTTCCGCCGCCTTTTCCAAAACCGCCGCCGTATCGGCAGGGTCTACCGGCTGTACAATCAGCAGCTTTACGCCTTTTTGGCGCAAATTTTCCACCTGCCGGTTTTGGGACTCCGGGTCATTTTCTCCATTTTGAATCAGTACCGTATATCCGGCCCGTTTCAGCGCGACCTCCAGCATTTCTTCCATATCCCTGTCCGCGCCTGCAAGGCACAGACCAACCTTTGGTGTAACAAGATCTATTAATAAGTACCCGCCTATGCCCAAAATCAAAACCGACAGGACAATAGCGCAAATTAGTAAACGGAATTTTTTCATAAGCTTTCCTCATTTTGCTTTCTGCCAGGAAAAGATGGTACACAATATACCATATAATTACAATTTTTGCAACCCCGGCAATTCTCTGTGTAAAATGCCAAGAAAAGGGTTGACAAAGCACCTCCCCTTTGCTATAATAACTCAGCGCTTGGACGATTAGCTCAGCTGGTAGAGCATGCGCTTGACGTGCGCAGGGTCAGCGGTTCGAGTCCGTTATCGTCCACCAAAAAAGACACCACCCAAGTTGGGTGGTGTCTTTTTTGGTATCGGCATTCAGATAACGGACTCGAAAGGCATCTTTTTTCAAAATGTTGACAATTCAACATTTTGATGTTATACTAACAGCAGTTGACACAGCAACATCTTTTATGTGGAGGTTTCTTATGCTTGATCGTTTTGCGCGGTTCTCCCTTGCCATTTCTGAAATTCACCGTTATTGGCATAAGCTGGCCGCCGAAGAAATGGCCAAATATGAACTCAACAGCCCCCACGCCATTTATCTGAACACCCTGTACTGCTACCCCGACGGCATCACTGCCGCCCAGTTGGGTGAGCTTTGCGGCAAAGATAAGGCAGACGTATCCAGAATGGTATCCATTTTGGAAAGCAAAGACCTTGTCCACAGGAACACCGCAGGTGGAAACCGTTACCGGGCAAAGCTAATGCTGACAGAAAAAGGCAAAGAAGCCGCTATGCACGTCCGCTCCCGGGCAATTTTGGCTGTAGAGCGGGCAGGTGCCGGATTATCCGACGAAGACCGGGAGGTTTTTTACCGTTCCTTAGGACTAATCGCCACCAACCTGCAATCCCTCTGCAAAGAGGGGCTTCCCCATCAAGAAAGGATCTGATTTTTTGAACGATTATATCATTTTTGCAGACTCCTGCTGCGACGTTTCCCCCGAACTGCTAACCCAGTGGGGTGTTCCCTTTGCTAATATGACCTTCACCTTTGAAGGAGACGACAAGTCCTATATTGACACCGATATCTCCAACAAGGAGTTTTACGACCGGATGCGGCAAGGTGCGGTTGCTAAGACCGCAGCCATCAATACCGATGCCTTCATCCGTGCGTTTACCCCCATTTTGCAGAAGGGCAAGGACATTTTGTATGTTGCCTTCTCCTCCGGCCTCAGCACTACCGTCAGCTGCGCCCATATGGCAGCCGAGGATCTGAAAGAGCAGTTCCCCGACCGCAAAATCATCATTGTGGACACTCTGGCAGCCTCTGCCGGCGGCGGTCTGATGACCTATATGGCAGTTGAAAAGAAAAAAGCCGGCGCTTCCCTGGAAGAAAATGCCGCATACTTAGAAAGTCTCGTTCCCCAGCACTGTATCTGGTTCATCGTAGATGACCTGGAATACTTGAAGCGGGGCGGACGGGTCAGCCCCCTGGTAGCTTTTGCCGGCGGTCTTTTAGGCATTAAGCCCGTTCTGCAAATGGACAGCGAAGGGCACTTAATTAAGGTCTCCACCGCCCGTGGCAGAAAAAAGGCCATCGAAGCACTTGCCAATAAGTACGCCGAGCTTTCTTATGAAGAAAAGAATACCCCCATCTTCATCAGCCACGGCGACTGCGAAGAGGATGCCAGAATTCTTGTGGATTTGCTGGAAAAGCAAGGGGGCAAAACCACCCTGCTGACAAAAATCGGCCCTGTGATCGGTTCCCATTCCGGTCCCGGCACCATCGCCCTGTTTTTCATCGGCAAGCACAGATAATTTTTGCTCATTTTCTCTCCTTTACATATACTACCCTCTGAAAACCGACCCCGGTGGAGAAATCCACCGGGGTCGGTTGTTTTATGCAGTTCCCACAAAGGTGTGTCATTGCGAGGAGCAACGCGACGTGGCAATCTCCTAGTACATTCTTTGGATTCTTCGCCAACAAGACTCATCCTTGCAGCTTATGCACCGCCAATCATCCTTGTTCTCTAAACAACACTGCATATAATCACATTCGTCGCAGCAACATTCAATTCCCGGATATTCTCCGTTCCCAAGGCAATTCTTTCCCCCATTCCCCGGCGTCAAAACAACCCCTGTTACATCTATAATCACAAAAACACCCCTGTATTTTTATATTATTTTAACATTATATAATGCAAAAGTCTATGTGTAAAGAGAAAACCTAAGATATTATCGCATCAAAACATAAGTGATGGGAGCATATCTTATGATAAAACTCAACGCATTAGCTTTGCTGAAAAAGCAGGGAAAGACTAAATACTGGTTATATAAGCAGCTTGGTATGAGCTATCAGAACTTTAACAAAATGATCAACAATGAAACTAAGTCCATTCAGTACGAAAACATTGAGGCCATGTGTCAGCTTTTTGACTGCACACCCAATGAACTGCTCATTATAACGGAAGATTGATCTATGTTCACAAACAAAGCCCTGGATGGACGCGCTAACCGTTGTGGAAAGGTCATTGCTCTATGCCGCAAAACGATGGGAAAATCTCAGCGTCAGCTTGCAGATATGTTACAGCTTGCCGGTTTGGATATTGATAAAAATGCCGTTCAGCGGATTGAAGCAGGCAAACGATTTGTAACAGATATTGAACTTGTATATTTTGCGCAGGTGTTGCGCATATCCTACGAGGAACTCCTTGGCGTATAATAATCGGAAAAATATCCCCACTCGACCCAATTATACAGCCCCTCCCCTGCAAAATTTGTCGAATTCACAAAAGACCGCCGTTCTTGCAAAAAGGACGGCGGTTTGTTATACTATTTGCAGAAAGGCGGTGGCAAAATGGCAGAATACGAACTCGTCCGTGAAATCAAAAATCTTTGCCCCAATAACCAAATGCGGGATATATTTTTTGAAGAGGTGGAGACCGACGACCCGAAAAGTTATGTAAACTCGCTTCTCAAAGGAAACGCCGTCTCCCTTTCCGCAGAAGAAAAGGAAGACGGCACTGTAATCGTTCACGCCGATTGCGACGGACTGATCCAAAAATTCATTTTTACACCGGTGTAGCGGTCTTTCCGGCAACCAAACGGCGCAGGCCTCTGTATGCCCAGTAAGCGCCAACGGTAAACAAAACATCCATTACGGTTACGCACAGCACATAGAAAATCTTTGCCACCAATACGCCTGTAACGCTTTCCACCGCCTGCCGTAAACTCTCCAGAGGCGGGATATTGCATACATAGAAGTTATTATAATTGGTTTCCAGCAGCTGTGCAGCTGTTGCGGACACCGCGCAGAAGCACAAAATAAAGATAATAACGGCCTTCTGCTCACCTTTTTTTGCAGGTGTGTGCAAATCCAGCGTAGGAATCAGCAAAAATCCCAGCATAATCAGCAGATGCACCGTTACCGTATGGAAATCAAAAAAGCCCTTAAAGTAATCCCGAACGTTCCAAGCGCCGTAGATCAGGTTAGGATAAATGATCATCATAATAAACTCTGCGCCGCAGAGCGCAGCGGTAATGCCGCCCACCTTATCCTGATGCTTGCCCCGGTAAAAGGCCATAATCGGGATCATAAAAATAAACAGAGAGCAGTAGTGCAGAGGAATGTGGTACAGATCATACCCTTGAGAGAAGGAAGTGAGCTGTTTGCCAATCTCCAAAAGAACGATCAGCACACCAAGAATTTTCAGGGGAAGCATACGGGTTTCTAAGGATTTTTTCTGCAGGGTCAGGCGAAGTACCACGCACAAAATCAGCATTCCCGCCAATGCAGGCAGAACGGTAATGGCGTGTTCTTTGGTCCAAAGTTCCATAGGTATTCTCCTTTTCTTTTGATTTAATCATATTTTAACATATTATTAACAATTTGCAATCCCCAATTTATAGGAGTGTCTATGCTTTACAAAAACATTGTGCCGGGCATTTTCCTCTCACGCCCAAACCGCTTTATCGCCCATATCCTCATAGACGGAAAAGAAACCCTTTGCCACGTAAAAAACACCGGCAGATGTAAAGAACTGCTGACCCCCGGTGCCGCCGTCTGGTGCGAAAAGAGTGATAACCCCGCCCGCAAGACCCAGTTTGACCTGATTGCCGTCCAAAAAGGTCATCAGCTCATCAATATGGACTCCCAAGCCCCTAACAAAGCCGCTATGCAGTGGTTAGCCGCCGGCGGTCTTGGCGAAATTCAGAATTTGCGCCCGGAAACCACTTATGGCGCTTCCCGCTTTGATTTTTCCTTCCAAAAGGACGGAAAAATGTGCTTTTTAGAGGTAAAAGGCGTAACTTTGGAGCATAGCGGCATTTGCGCCTTCCCCGATGCGCCCACCCAGCGCGGTGCCAAGCACTTAAAAGAGCTGACCGCCCTTATAAAAGAGGGCTTCGGGGCGTATGTGCTGTTTGTCATTCAAATGTCCGATGTTTCCTACCTCCACCCTAACGATGCCACCGACCCGGCTTTCGGAAAAGCTCTCCGGGAAGCCGCCGCAGCCGGTGTACAAATTCTCGCTTATGACTGTGCCGTAACCCCAGACAGTATGGCCCTTCAAAACCCGGTAGAGATAAAATTATAATATCTTCCCTGTCATCCTGAGCGGAGCATCGAAGATGCGAAGTCGAAGGATCCGTTCTCTTCTGGAGACGGATTTCTCCACGCGCATTCGCTCGGTCGAAATGACATACATTTTATCAACTGCATACAAAAAGCCGCCTGTGGGGATTCCCACAGGCGGCTTTTTATAAGGTTTTCAGTAACTCTTCCAGCTCGGTAATGCTCTTAATCTCGTAATCCGGCGTATTCTCCGCAGGCGCTTCTTTCCCCTTGGGATTGACCCAGCAGGTTTTTATCCCGGCATTTTTTCCGCCCCGGATATCGGAACTGAGGCTATCACCCACGATGATCGCCTTTTCCCGGTCAAAGCCGGGAATTTTCGCAAAACAGGCATCAAAGTAGGCTTTTTCCGGCTTGTTTACGCCGATTTCCTGGGATACAAATATATCCTTAAAGTAAGGTGCAAGTCCTGCGCTGGCAATCCGGCTGTACTGCACACGGGCTGTACCGTTGGTTACCATATAAAGCTGATACTTTTTCGCAAGGGCTTTCACTGTCGCTTCCGCGCCGGGCAAAAAGTAATGCCCGTAAGCTAAATGGTCCCAATAGATTTCCCCGGTCTTTTGCGGATTCCCTTCTACGCCCAGGGTTTCAAAAAGCTCCTGAAAGCGATGCCAGGCCAGCGTTTCCCGGGTGATTTCCCCCTTTTCCAGCATTTTCCAATGGCGGAGGTTAATTTTGCTGTATAAATCGCAAATCTCATCGGCAGGCTCTATTCCGGCTTCAGATAAGGTCTTTCGGATAGCCGCCGCTTCCTGCATATGAAAATCTAAAATCGTATCGTCCAAATCAAGGAGCAAAAATTCAATCACCGTTTCTTCTCCTTACAATGGCATTGGCAAGGGCGGCAAACTGTCCGATATCCAGGGTTTCCCCCCGAACTGTGGCAGGGAAGCCGCAGCTTTCGATAATCTCCCCTGCCCCAATCTTTCCCAATTCCGGGAAGCCGGAAGCAAGACCGTTTTGGAGCGTCTTTCTCCGCATAGCAAAGCTCGCCTTCACCACCCGGAAGAAAACATTTTCATCCAAAATCTCCCAGGGCTTCTCTTTTCTTGTTTTCAGGGTAATGACCGCAGAGGTTACCTTAGGCTGGGGCAAAAAGCACCCGGCAGGCACATCAAAAAGCAGCTCCGGCACAGCATAATACTGGCAGAACACCGTAAATGCGCTGTAATCCGCTGTCCCCGGCTTGGCCGCAATCCGCTGTGCCACCTCTTTTTGCACCATAACGGTAACGGAGTCGAAGCATTCCGCTTCCAAAAGCGCCGAGAGAATGGGAGAGGTAATATAATAGGGCAAATTGGCGCAGGCCATAGGCCGCAGCCCCGCAAATTTCTCTTTTACCAGCGCCGCTACATCCTGCTTCAGTACATCATCCCAAATAATTTCCAAATTGGAAAATTCGCCCACCGTCAAGTCCAAAATAGGCTTTAAGCGTTGATCCAGCTCCACGGCGCAGACCTTTTTTGCCCGCAGGCAAAGCTGCTGGGTCAGCGGGCCGATGCCCGGACCGATTTCCAGTACCCCGGCAGTTTCGTCCACCCCCGCATCCTCGGCAATCCGCTCCGGCACCCACCGGGAAATCAGAAAATTCTGCCCCTTGGCTTTGGAAAAGTGGAAGCCGTGCTCCGCAAGGAGCGGTTTCATTATATGAATATCGCAAACGTCGATCATAAAATCCCGCCTTTCTGCCCCATTATAGCACCTTTTCTGCCTCTTTTCAACCGGCTTTGGGATTGACAGAAAAAAGAAACTGTGCTATATTTTTCGTATTAAAGGCTGTGAGAAAGACACATCCCCTTTGAAAGATGCCCAGAGAGGAGCCGGTTTTGGTGCGACGGCTCTGCACCCCTGCAAAGCGGATACCACTTTTGAGCCGAGCATCGGAAATGATGCTCCGGGTGCGCCCGTTAAAGCGTCAATGAGTGGCGATATCATTCGCAACCAGGGTGGAACCGTGGAATACTTAGTATCCCACCCCTGATTTTTCAGGGGTGGGATTATTTTTATCCCTTCCCCAATTAAAAGGAGGAAAAAACTATGTCCGAAGAAAATCTGTACACCTTTGAAAACCCCGAGTACCGCAAAACCTTTTGGCACACCAGTTCCCACGTAATGGCGCAAGCCGTCAAGCGGCTGTGGCCTGAGGTTCAGCTCGCCATCGGTCCCGCCATCGACGAGGGCTGGTACTACGACTTTGACGCACCCTTTACCTTCACTCCCGACCATTTGGCACAAATCGAAGGGGAAATGAAGAAGATCGTCAAGGAGCGCATCCGCATTGAGCGGAGCGAACTGCCCCGGCCAGAAGCGATTGCTTGGGCAGAAGCCCAAAATGAGCCCTACAAAAAAGAGCTGATTGAAGACCTCCCCGAGGGTGAAACCATTTCTTTCTACACCCAGGGCGATTTTACCGACCTGTGCGCCGGTCCGCATTTGGACCACACCGGCCGTCTCCGCCACAACGGCTTCAAGCTGACCAAGTCCTGCGGTGCTTACTGGCGCGGCGACTCTAACCGCAAAATGCTCCAGAGAATCTACGGCATCGGCTTCCCCTCCAAGGACGAATTGGATGCTTATCTTGAAAAGCAGGCGGAGGCTCTCAAGCGCGACCACAACAAGTTAGGTCGCGAGTTGGAATTTTTCACCACCGTAGAAGAAATCGGCCAGGGTCTGCCCATTCTGCTGCCCAAGGGCGCAAGAGTTATTCAGACCCTCCAGCGCTGGGTAGAAGACGAGGAGCAGAAGCGGGGCTACCTGCTGACAAAGACCCCTCTGATGGCAAAATCCGATTTGTATAAGATCTCCGGCCACTGGGATCACTATTTGGACGGTATGTTTGTGCTGGGTGATCCCCAAGACGAAACCAAGGAATGCTTCGCACTGCGTCCTATGACCTGCCCCTTCCAGTACCAGGTCTACCTGAACCGAGCCCGTTCCTACCGGGATCTGCCTATGCGTTTGGGCGAGACCTCTACTCTCTTCCGCAACGAAGACTCCGGTGAAATGCACGGACTGATCCGTGTCCGTCAGTTTACCATTTCCGAAGGCCACCTTGTCCTTCGTCCCGATCAGCTGGAAGAGGAATTCCGTGGCTGTTTGGAGCTTGCCAAGTACTGCTTAGATACCGTTGGTATGCTGGAAAACTGCACCTTCCGTTTCTCCCAGTGGGACCCTGCCCGTGCCGGCATTAAGTACGAAGGCACACCCGAACAGTGGGAAGAGGCCCAGCGGGTTATGGGTGAGATTTTGGATAACCTGGGTGTGGAATACTCCGTCGGTATCGACGAAGCCGCATTCTACGGCCCGAAGCTGGACATCCAGTACAAGAACGTTTTCGGCAAGGAAGACACCATCGTTACCATCCAGATTGATATGCTGCTGGCGCAGAAGTTCGGTATGGAATACACCGACTCCGACGGTCAGAAGAAGACCCCCTATATCATCCACCGCACCAGCCTCGGCTGCTACGAGCGGACACTTGCCTACCTCATCGAGCGTTTTGCCGGCGCACTGCCTCTGTGGATGATGCCTACCCAGGTCATGGTTCTGCCCATTACCGACCGTACCCACCAGTACGCAAACGAATTGGTTTCCAAGCTGGATGCCGTTGGCATCCGTGCGGAAAGCGACTGCCGCAGCGAAAAGCTGGGCTACAAGATCCGGGAAGCCCAGCTGGAAAAGATTCCCTATATGCTGGTCGTGGGCGACCGGGATATGGAAAACGGCACCGTCTCCGTCCGCACCCGCGGCGGCGAGGACTTGGGCGCAATGACACCCGCCGAATTTATCAGTAAGTGCCTGCTGCAGATTGCAAGCAAGTCTAAAGAAGTATAAACGGCGACCCCCGTCATCACTTATGATGACGGGGGTAATTTGTTTCATTCTTAACGATAGCCTTTTTATTTTGCGGAATCTGCGGTAAGCACCCAAAGAAAAACCGTCTGTGATTATTAAGTAAGTATTAAAAGATTATTAATTGCTTGTTTTTTGCTTATATATTTGCTATACTGATACCGTTCATTTTCAACAGAGCAGGAGATATATATGAATATACAGTTTTTTAATTTTTGGTATTTTCTATTCATATTTCTGTCTGCCGGCGGATTTGCCGGGCTTTACTTTTTGCTGCGCCGCAAAAGTCAGCGAACAGTCAAAGCTGTTTTGATTTCACTAATGGCTTTCGCTCTGATTCTGCATTTTATGAAGGGACTGTTCCCGCCATATTCCCTGGATTATGAAAGACATTTGCGGGATTCCTGGTTCATTAACATTTGCGGTGCAAACATTGCTTTATTTCCCTTTATGCTTATTTCAAAAAACAAGTATGTAAAGGACTATATGTTTTACATTGGTGTAATCAGCGGTTTGCTTGCTGTTTGCTATCCCATTGACCCTATATTAAAACCGGATCAGTCTGCAGAAGTAATAGATATTCTGCGGTTTTACTTACATCACAATCTGCTATGGTATGTCCCTATGCTGATGGTGCTTTTGAAGATTCATACCTTAGACTACCGCAGGATCTGGGCAACACCGGTCATATTCTTGCTTGTAATGCTGTTTATTATGCTCAATCAGGTTTTCCAAAGCGAGCTGGGCTATATCGGTCTGCGGGGCGAAGATATTCACGCCATTCCTTATGTCAACAATTCCTTGATATGGGGCCCGGACGGCAATTTTTCCAAGTTGCTTGATTGGGCGTGTCCGGACTTCTTTAAGACCATTCCTGTCGGCCCGCATCAGGGTGAGGCTAAATACTGGCCCTGGTTTTGGCTGATTGTGCCTTGCTTTATTATCGTAACACCTATTTGCTTCTTGATGTCTATGATCTTTGATCATCAGCATTTCAAGAAGGACTTACATACTTTGCAAGAAAATCTTCGTAAAAAATAAAAGGAGGCTTGTAAAATGTCTTTTACAGATTGGCTGTTCGGCGGTATTGAGAATCCCGTTACCAACGGCAGATGGGGAATTTTGCATATCCTCACGTTGGTAATTTGTGCAGTGTGTATTGTGGGCTTCTATTTTATTGCCAAAAAATCCCCGGATCCGGTAAAAGCAAAAAGACGCATCATTTGCACATTGGCCGGACTCATCGCTTTTTTTGAGATTATCATCCGTTTTGTGTACTTTATGAAGCTGTACTATTTTCAGCATCCGGAAATGGCAGGAACCGGTCCTTTATGGATTTTGATTCCAAAACCCTGGTGTGCCATCTCCTGTTGGCTTTTGATTGCCTGTGTTTTTGTAAAGAAAGCCTTTTTCTATGATTTTTCCTGCCTGTCCGCACTCCTTTGCTCCGTTATTTTCTTCGCTTATCCCGGTGTTGGCTACAACAATGAGATTATTCTTTTTGAGAATTTATACTCTATTGTAACCCACGCGCTGCTGCTAACTACGTCCATTACATTGATCGTGCTGAAATTTACACGGTTTGCATACAAAGAGCTTTGGAAAGTCGCCGTTGGCTTTGTCCTCACCTATGCATACGGACTGCTGCAGATTTTTGTGTTAAAAACACAGACAGACCCTATGTATTTTATGCCGAACGGCGACATTCAGGCAGGCATCCTGCATATTAGCTACGGTCTATACTTATTTTTGTATATTGCACTGATCGTTGTCTATGTGAACGTTTTCTATTTAATCGGCGACAAAGCATCCGTGAAAGCCTTTTTCAGAAAAAGAAACAAACAGACAGACGAACACGCCAACACAGAAAAGGTATTGCAGGAAACGAAATAATCGCAGCCTGCCCATCTTCAAATCCCTCTCCAACAAAATCAAAACAAAGAACACCACCCGCAGGGTGGTGTTCTTTGTTTTGGCGGAGTGAGAGGGATTTGAATTTGAGGGTTTTCTTACTTTTTCTAACAAAAGTTAACTATTTAGCGCCAAATATAGAGGAATACTAAACATTTAACTACCGATTTTAACCATCGTCAACCACCCTTTATCACCCCAATAAGGAAAAAAATAAGGGAAATTTTTAATAGGTCACATAGCAGGTACACGAAAATAAACTATTCAACAAGTCCATACTTGACTTTGATGCGATCTAACTTCTCCAGCATTGGTTCGGCAATCAGCAACAGGA
Source organism: Oscillospiraceae bacterium (assembly GCA_015068165.1). Taxonomy (GTDB): domain Bacteria; phylum Bacillota; class Clostridia; order Oscillospirales; family Oscillospiraceae; genus Faecousia. Next base: position 3,814 of record SVKZ01000006.1, on the reverse strand, counting down.
AAACTACCGTTGCAGCGGCGTGTACCAAGTCAACGGGCAGACCTGTTACATAGTAAGCAAGAAGCATGTCCCAGTTTAACGACTGCGCATTATACATCAGCGCAGAAGCGGGGTTCATAATACCACCGTAGATCACCACTGCCGCAAATGCGCCAAAGGCGGCAAGACTGCCGCGGTTTCTGCGGAGCAAGCCCTTGCGGAACAGGATGCCTGCCAAGAAGCCGATAATGCCCATACTGAACATCTGCCAAGGTGTCCACGGACCTTGGGAAAACAGAATGTTGGACACCAGCATTGTTACCGCGCCTACCAAAAAGCCTGTTTCACCGCCAAAGGCAACGCCGGCAATAATCACGAGCGCCAGCACAGGTTTGAACTGAGGCAGCATAAACAGCGCAGCCCGCCCGGCTACACCGATGGCGCACAGCACAGCAATGGTTACCAATTCCCGGGCTTTTGGCCTTCGCCCCTCAAAGATCAGAAAAAACGGCAGCATACATTCCAGCAGCACAAGCAAAGCGGTAATGTTGTAATTCCGGTTGCCTAAGTACATAATCCCGGCAAAAATGGTCAGCGGGATACACAGCACGATCAGTACCGCAGCTACCAAGGTGCGTTTTCCTAACTTTCTTTGCTTCACGGGAATTTGCTGCATTACAGAAGGAGCGCTTCTGCGGCCAATGGCTGCAATAAAGGTAAACATTGCGGCAATCAGGATAAACGTCAGGTAAAGCTGCTGTGTTCCTGCCTCGCTGATGCCGTTTTTGTCGATCAGATCCTTTAGATTTGTAATGCCCGTTGCGTAAAAGAATACAAATATAGCAACCGCCAGCGAAACACCGGCAAGGAGTTTTCTCCATAGGGGCAAGGGCGTTGGTTTCCAATTGACCGCTGTTTCTTTCGGTGCAGGCAAGGGTTGCTCGGCCTCCGGAATTTCCGGTTCTGCAGAAACCGTCCCACCACAGCAGCCAATGATATCGGTTACGGTTACCGCCCGCGGAATCAAGTGCCGTGCCATGCGGTTTGCCGGGGTGGTATAGAAGCTATTGCCGGAGAAGAATTCTCTGGGTGTTCCTTCTGCTACAATACTTCCATCAAAGAACAATCCACACTTGTGGGCATACTCAGCACAAAAAGGCACATCGTGGCTGACCATCAGAATCGTCGTGCCTTGGGCGATCAATCTGCGGAGAATCAGAGCAAAGGTTACCTTAAACTCGGCATCAAAGCCCTTGGTAGGCTCGTCCAAAAGCAGAATATCCGGCTGGGTTAGCAGTACCTTTGCCAGTGCAGTGCGTTGTTGCTCGCCGCCGGAAATGTCGTAGGGATGGCGATCTAAGAACTCCCGCAGACCGCAAAGCTCCGTGATCCGCGCAACTTCTGCGTCCTGCGTTTCTTTAGGGGTTTTCTTACCACGGAAAACCTCGTATAAGTCTTCCCGGACGGTGCGTTTTACAAAGAGCGTTTGGGGATTTTGGGGAAGATGCCCCAGCTTACCTTGTAGGCGTACATCGCCGCGATAGGCTTGGCGCAAGCCGGAAATCACCTTTAATGTGGTGGATTTACCGGCGCCGTTGCCGCCGAGTATGGCATAGAACTCGCCCTTGTGCAGCTGGAGTGAAAAGCCTTTGACCACATCTAGGCTGTCCTTTTCGTAACGAAACCACAAATCCTCACATTCTAAAGTAACTTCCTCTGGGTACACCAGGGGTGCTTTTTCTGCAAGGGGCGCAAATGGCTGTTCTTCTGCCCGGCAGGTGAGAAAATCACTACCGTCCCGGATCGTCATCGGGCAGCCGAGCTTCGTCTCCACTGCCGCCCAGACCCGCATAGCGGTGGGCATCGCAAGAAACATTCCGCTGCCCTTATCCCGTAATTGCAAGCCTACATCCTCCGGCTTGCCGTCGCAGAGAATTGCGCCCTCGTTCATCACGATTACCCTTGTGGCGAAAGGAAAAGCCTCCTCCAAGCGGTGCTCGGTCAGAATGACGGTCGTACCCAATTCCCGGTTGATTTTACCAAGAAGCGCCAAAAACTCCCCGGCGGCAACAGGGTCAAGCTGTGCGGTAGGCTCGTCCAGCACCAATACACTCGGCTGCATTGCCATCACTGAGGCAAGGCTTAATAGTTGTTTTTGCCCGCCGGAGAGCTCTGTAACATTTTTATAAAACCAATTTTCAATACCGAAGAATGCGGCAATTTCCGCTACACGACGACGAATGGTGGGCGTATTGTGACCTAAACTCTCTAAACCGAAGGCCAGCTCGTGCCACACCTTATCAGTAACCACCTGATTTTCCGGGGATTGCAGCACATAGCCGATTTGCTGTGCCTGCTCTCTTTGGGAGAGTTCGGGCAGCAGCGTTCCTCGGTATCGAATTTCGCCGGAAAAGAGACCGTGGGGTGTCAAACAGGATTTGAGGTGCCGTAAAAGTGTAGATTTTCCGCAGCCGGATGGACCGCAGAGAATGACAAACTCGCCCTGCTGAACAGTAAAGGAAATACCCTGGAGGGCCTTTTTCTCTCCCTCCGGGTATGTAAAATCTACATTTTTGAATGAATAGCTTTCCATTTTCTCTCCTCTAAGTGGTTCAGCACCACGGGCATAATACACAGAATCAAATAAACAAACTGAAAAGATAGGGTCACGGTGTTGATGCCGATATAGCGAACGGTGGGAAAATACCGAAAACCAAAGGCAGATATCATTGTTCCGCACAATAGGTAAACGCCACAGAAGCCTAAATAGAGCATCGCCATCTTATCCCGATCATCAAATCGGTAAATAGAAAAGGCGGTCCGTCCGGGCAGGCCGTAGCCACGGCTTTTCATGCTGTCGGCAGTCTCAATGGCATTTTCCAGCGCCCAGGTCACCATAATGGAAAGCACCGTAACGGCAATTTTTGTCCGATGCCAAAGGCTGCCCTCGGAAATATCTCTGCCGATGCTCTTTTGGGCATCTATCACGAGATCCATTTGTGCCTTAAATTTGGGGATAAACCGCAAGGTCATGCTCAACACTAAGGACATTGCCGGGATGATGCGGCCAAAGAGATAAATAAACTTATCCGAGGTTATGACTCGGTTAAAGCTCAAAAACCACAGCATTACGGTTGCAATCATTGCACCGGAGGAAAGTCCGTATAGGATGCTCTCCAAGGTTAGGAGATTTCCTGTGGGAAAATAGAGCAGGATGGTCTTTCCCTCATGGTTAAAGGCGGGGTTCATAAAGGCGGTCAGCAGCATAACGGGTAGACACCAGCGCAGCGTGAACAGCACTGCTTTTCTGCCTTCGGTCTGCATTGCATAAAGGCACGCGCAGACAAGAGAGATCCCCTGCGCCAAAGGGTGGTTTAACACCATCGAAAAACTCAGCACTAAGGTGAAATACAGAAAATTTACTAGTGGGTGGTAGGCGAAAAATCGGTCTTTCATTTTAGCCTCCCACAGCGTAACCGCCTCCAATATCATTGCCTAAATCGCAGGTAAAACGCCACTCGACCGTCTCTCCGTCTGATAGCTGATAGCGGGAACAGCCGTAGTTGGGATACCATCCGTCCACCCGGTACATCCAGCCGGAAAGACTGCCGCAATCGAATTCGTAGAGATTGTGTATGCCTTCCACATAAGCGCTGTTATATATAGGTGTCCAAGATGCCTCCATATGGATGCCGTCTTCCTTGCAAACCCGCTGTAGGACATCAAATACAGACTCGCCTTCGTAGAAAGTGACGGTAGTTTTTTCTAAAATGATGCCGTTAGAGGGGAGGATTTCCAGCTTATCAGGGTCGAGCTGATCCAAATTATTCAAAAT
>SVKZ01000051.1 GCA_015068165.1 Oscillospiraceae bacterium | reverse complement strand
CACCTTAGTGCCTCAAATCGTGTTTTTTGAATAATTTGCTCTTAGCAATTTATTACTCAAGAATTTCGTTGGCTGTTTCTTTTACGCTTTCGCTTAAACAATCCATTTTTTGTTGTTCAAGGTGTTTTGTTCGTCTTTGCGTTATTCAATTTACAAGGTACATCTTGCTACCCGTTTCGCAGATAGCTTGGTTATTCTAACACCCATTTCCTCATTTGTCAAGAACTTTTTTCAAGAAACTTCAAATTTCTTTATAATTCTTTTTCTTTTTTCTTAAGCATTCCAAACAGCGGCAAAATCACCCACAAAATCATTGAAATAACCGTCGAAATTATGGGATCTATCCGAAAACCAAGCAACATAAGTGTCGCCGATATTCCTACCGTAGCAATAATCGCTTCTCGTTTTTTTCCGCATTTTTCGCCAATGCTTGCAGCAGCACAAAAAAGCAGACTATATAAACAATAATTACACAAGGTAACACCTACGCTAACTAAGGATTCAAATCGCTTTGCAACAGAAAAGAGCTCCACACTTTTTGCCGCCTCGTAAAACGGCCAAGATATTATTTCGGACAATTCAGGAGAAAGAGACCCGGCAATCCATAGCGAAACAGCAGTTACAAAAAAAGGAACAACCGCAAAGGGCAATATATTACTTTTTTCGCACTTAATAAATCCCACCGCAGCAGGTAGTAGAAGCGCAAGTATGATATAGGGAGGAATTTCTCTTTTATTTGGCTGTAAAAACTCCAATTTTATATTCTCAATACCCGCCGCAATGACACCCCCCAACAGAAGCAGGCTTATCCAAAAAATAACACTAATTCCATTGACTGCATTCTTATTCCCTTTTGTTGCAGAAATCCCAGAAAGAATTAAGAGTGTTAAGGGGACAATCGGAAATGCTTTTTCACCTGTTGGCCAGCATTTTGCGCTATATATAAGGAATTGGGACAGCAAAATCCCTATCCAAAGGAACTGAACAAAATTGTATACAGGGCCTTCCCAGTGTCGTCCATAGCATACCGCGAGACCTGTGAGCAGAGACAAAGCAACAGAAATCGGAAAAAGCCCAAACCAATTCCCGTTGGAATAATACAAAATTGGACCTGCTACAGCCGAAATGATCCATATGGCCATCTGCAATACGGTAACTTTATTATTCAACAAGTCGATACTCATCCTCTTTCACGATTAATTTAGGAATTTGGGTTCCCTCTCTCCCATATGTGAAAAGGGTCGCTTCTGACGGATGACTCTCCAAATATTTGGAGACTTTTTCCCAATCCCCTCTCCCCTCAAAAAGATAGATTTGACAGGCAGGACGAATATACACAAAGAGTGTGCCTATCACATCCATACATTCCGAAGTCAACAGCACATAATTTGCCGTATCCAAAAATACCTCCCCCGGAGCTGTAAGCTTTAGATCCGAAAGCGCCCCAGGAATATCTGTACCAAAACCGGTAATGCCGCTGTCTGTCGAGACAGAGAATATCCCATTATCTCGTTCAATAATCAACACCTCAATCGGGTGTAGTTTCGCAACATCCGTCCCGGTAAAAGGGAGCATATCTGCACAGCTTACAGCTATGATTGCCAAAACCCATACAAGTATTTTCTTCATTCTACTGTCCCCTGTCGCTATGGTGCATACCAAATTTTCTCCTTTTTATCCTGTTAAGTCTTGGACGCAGTAAGGATATGCCCTTGAGTTTTGAATAAGGTGCCAGATAGGATACGCCCAAGCTTGTAAGTCCAGACAAGTGGATAATCAGCAGAAGCAGACCTACCGTTACCCCAAACAGCCCGGCAAGCGTTCCAAAAACGGCAATTAAAAATCGCCAAACACGGACCGCCTCCGCAAAATCACGGTTTGGCTGAACAAAACCGCAGATTCCGGCTACACTTACGGCGATAAGTGCCGCCGGTGAAATAATTTTTGCTTCCACCGCTGCGCTTCCAATCACAATACCACCTATAATAGAAACAGATTGCCCAATCGCTCTTGGCAAGTGAATACCCGATTCCTGTAATAACTCAAATGCCACAAGCAGCCCTAAAACCTCAACTGCGGTAGAAAAGGGCACAAACGCCTTACTTTCAATAATAGATCGCAGTAACGGCAGCGGTATCATCTCCTGATGATGGATCGCCATTGCCACAAATATGCCGGGAAGCAGAAGACTAATAAACAATGCACAGTATCTGAGTACACGGATACAGGACGCGGAAATATAATCTATGCCATTGTCCTCTGGGCTTTCCATAAAATAGCCAATGTCCACCGGAGCCAAATAGCCAAGTGGCAGGCCATCGACCAGCAAGCCTACTCTTCCCTCTAAGATACCTTGACAAAACCTGTCGCTTCGTTCGGTATATTGCAACAATGGAAATGCCGTAGGTCGGGAGCCGGTTACATATTCCTCCACAGCGGCCGGATACAAAAGTCCGTCCACTTCGATGCTGTCAAGCCGCGTCTTCATTCTTTCCACTAAATCCGGATTTGTAACCCCATCTAAATACACAACCGCAACATTTGTAAGTGTGCGTTTTCCAACTGTTGTTTCATATAGCCGAAGTTCAGGACTTCTTAAATGCCTGCGGATATAGCTTGTGTTGGAACGAATGGTTTCGACGAAGGCATCCTTTGCGCCTTTGACGGTGCTTTCCACCTCCGGAGCAGATGTTCCGCGTTTGTCCGGTGTCTTAACCTCATAGCCAATCGCGCCTGCGCCTGGGAACAGAACGACACAAAATCCGTTCACAAGCAGGGTTGCAACTTGCTCCAAATCCTCACACGGCTTTGCTACATTATTGTAGATGACCCCCTCATTGGCAAGGGAGTACACTTCCTGCATATCCTTCCCTCGCAGAGCTTGGGCGATTGGTTTGAAAATATAGTCAGAGGCATAGGCAGAGGCAATTAGACCGTCGATTGCATAAGCATAAAGCGTATGTTCCCCACAAATGAGTTCCCGACGAATAAAGTCTGCCGCATCCCGGAAAATACTGCTGATATTTTCATCTGTTAGTGCACCGATATACTTAGACATACTTCCACCTCATCTTTTAGTATGCCCGGAGAAACTGGAATTATAGTGATATATTGCATTTTTCCATTGAAAATGGTATGATATGAAAAAATCACAAGGAGTAATGGATATGTCGTACACAATAGCAGCAATATCTACCGGTCTTTCTGTCAGCGCCATAGGCATTTTGCGTCTGACAGGAGACGATTGTGCGGATATTGCCAACTCAGTGTTTACATTAAATAGCGGTGCTTCCCTTAAGGATGCCCCAAACAGAAAGCTGATGCTTGGCACACTCAAAGATAAAGAAGGTCGGGTTATTGACCAGTGTATGGCCGTTTATACCCGCTCGCCCCACACTTACACCGGCGAAGATACTGTAGAAATACAGTGCCACGGCTCACCTGCTGTCCTTTCTGCCGGTTTGGAAGCCCTTTATATAGCCGGAGCAAAACCGGCCAAGCGCGGTGAATTTACAAAGAGAGCTTTTCTGAACGGTCAGCTTGCCCTCACCCAGGCAGAAGCTGTTATTGATCTAATTGAAGCAGAAAGCGCAGATGCGGCGGCAAATGCGGCTGGTCAGGTCGATGGGGTGCTGCAAAAGAAGCTGTCCCCTATTTATGATAAACTGACAGACCTCTGCAGCCATTTTCACGCCGTTTTGGATTATCCCGACGAAGATATTGACGATTTTCGTTTGGATTCCTATGCTTCGCAAATACGGGCAGATGCCAAATCCCTTTATGCGCTTCTGCAAACCTATAATCAAGGTCGGATTCTGAAGCAAGGCGTCTCTGCCGCAATCGTCGGCAGACCCAATGTGGGAAAATCCAGCCTGCTCAATGCCATTGCCGGCTATGACCGGGTAATTGTTACGGACATTCCGGGAACTACCCGGGATACGGTGGAAGAAACGGTTATGCTTGGTCCTACCCGGCTCCGTCTTGTAGATACCGCGGGAATTCGCCAAACCGGCGATGCTATAGAAGCAATGGGTATCGCAAGATCCAGACAAGCTTTGGAAAATGCCGATCTTGTGTTGTATGTTTGCGACGGCTCTGTACCCCTTACGGATGAAGACCGGGAGATTATTTCTATGTGTGCCGATGCGGAAAATGCAATCGCACTGATTAACAAGACCGATCTGGGGACGGTTGTTCAGCCTTCCGATCTCCCCTTTATGCAAGTGATTCCCATTAGCACAAAGACCAACGACGGTCTTAACTCTCTCTCGGACGCGGTAGAGATCATGTTTGCAAACAACACCCCTTGCGACGGTTCTATCCTTACAAATCCTCGACAATTTGATGCCATCCGTAGAGCATATGAATCTATGCTCCGCGCCTTGCAAGCTATCCTTCTTTGGCAAACACCGGACGCAGTCCTGACAGATGTGGAGGAAGCTATGGAAGCTATGGGCGAGGTTACAGGAAACACCGTCCGGGAAGATATTACCGCACGAATTTTTGAACGCTTTTGCGTAGGAAAGTGAGTAGTATGATCTATTTGGATAATTCAGCAACCACCAAACCCTGTGCGGCTGCTGTGGATGCTATGGCCCAAGCTCTTACCGAGGGATGGGGAAATCCCAGTGCGCTGTACGCTTTTGGCATTGCAGCAGCCGATAAAATGCGCGAAGCTCGAAACAAGGTTGCTACCGCAACGGGTGCCGAACCGAACCGAGTGTTTTTTACCTCTGGCGGTACAGAAGCAGATAACTGGGCAATTTTCGGGGGTGTCCGTAAAATGGGTCGCCGTGGCAAGCACATCATTACCACCGCCATTGAACATCCTGCTGTCTTAAACTGCACAAAAAAGCTGCAAGAGGATGGATATGAGGTTACCTATCTCCAGCCGGATAATGATGGTATCATCTCTTTAGATAGTCTGAAAAACGCATTGAGGAATGATACAATCCTTGTGTCCGTTATGATGGTAAATAACGAAACAGGTGCTGTTATGCCCATTGAAAAAATGGCAAAACTGACTCACCGCATCTGCCCGGAAGCAATTTTCCACACAGATGCTGTACAGGGCTTTCTGAAAGTTCCATTTCAGGCCAAAACTCTTGGTGCGGACCTGATCAGCATTTCCTCCCACAAGGTTCACGGACCGAAAGGCGCCGGAGCCCTTTATATCAGCCCCCGGCTCAAGTCCTTTCCTCCCCTGCATTTCGGCGGCGGTCAAGAAAGCGGTTTTCGAAGCGGTACAGAGGCCACCCCTGCAATTTTCGGTTTTGCCGCAGCCTGTGAGGTCTGCAAATCCACATTTGCACAGGATACAGCCCGAGAAAAGCAATTACTGGAACGCCTGGTATCAAAATTAGACAAACTCGCCGGACTAAAGATAAACGGAGCGCACCAAGCGCCCCACATCCTATCTTTGTCTATTCCCGGACTTCCCACGCAGAACAGCATCAACATTCTGCAGGATGCCGGTATTTGCGTTTCCGCCGGCTCTGCCTGTGCAAAAGGCCATCGTAGCCACGTACTCGTGGCAATGGATATTTCGCCCGAAATAATTGACGGCACATTCCGCGTTTCCATATGCCGCGATACCACAGAAGAAGAGTTAGATAAATTACTATCTATAATCGAAAATGAGCTTCTCCCCCGCGCAAGATAAAATACCGGGCGTGTTTCCACACGCCCGGTATTATTTATGAATCTAAACCTCCCAATGCCGCAACACTTTTTCCAGGGACAAAATACCCGAAACGGTCAGTGCCTCTGTAACAACAGGGCTTGTTAATAATCCTTTAGAAATACATTCCGCAATGTGGATCGCTTCGTATTTCAGCTCAAATTCGCAAGGATACGCTATCTGTAGCGGCTCTTCGCCGTTTCTGTAAATGATAGCTCGCCTTGCCTTCCAGTATTCCGGGATTTCTATATAACCATCCGTTCCGTAAATCCGTGCCGTATTATCAAGGGTTATCCGGGTACTGTTTTTAATAGAGAAAAGAATATCCTTTTCCATCTTTCCTGACAGCACATATTGATCCTCTGCACCGCCTTCTACCACAGAACACGCCCCGGCAATCTCCTTTATGTCGCCAAATAACCAAAGCAGTAATTCCACCCCATAAATGCCGCTTGACAGCAGTGTTCCTCCGCCAAGGGATTTATCAAACTGCCAGACATTATAACCCGGAGAAAAGCTCTGGCTCATTTCCACCATAAAAACCTTACCTAAATCACCGGCAGAAATCCGTCTCTTCACTTCAGTAATCGTTGGAAGAAATAACATTTTTTGCGCTTCCATAAGGAATAATCCTTTATCCCTTGCCAGCGCAAATAACTGGAGCGTATCTTCCGAAGATGTCGTACAGGGCTTTTCACAGATAACGTGTTTACCCGCCAGCAAAGCTAACTTTGCCAAAGAATAATGCTGGGAATTTACAGCAGAAATATAAACAATATTCACTTGTTTATCCGCAAGAAGCTCTTCGTGGCTTCCATAAGCGACAGGGATATTCCACTGGGAAGCTTTCTGACGTGCTTTTTCAATGGTTCTTGAGGACACTGCCACAATCTCCCCTGCTCCTGCTTCCCGCAGGGCGGCAATAAACCTGGGCGCAATAGAAGATGTACTTAAAATACCGTAACGAAGTGCAGTCATATTCCACCCCCCTCACTATTCATCATTTCACAAATAGCTTCCAGTATGAAGCCTGCCACATAGAATACCGTCTCGTAACGCATAAAGGAAAGGGTATTTTCATCGTACAAAAATGTAACGGTAGCCGGAAATTCATCATCGCTTCTATAAAATTTCAAAATCACATCCATTTCACCAAATAACGGTAAACGGAAGCCTAAATCCCCCATAGCCACAGGTACGCCACCAAGGGCAATACAAGCTTTGCAAAAACTCGCTTCATTCCGTCCAAAAAAGTCTGCGGTTTTTGTGTATAAATCCGTTCCCACGCCAGCGGCAGGGGGACGCCCCCGCAAACTGTTGACCGGAGCATACCTACCGGTAAGGAACCGGTCTTTCCCCTCATAGCAAAGCTGGTCAAAAATGGACAGCACCTCTGAAAATCCGGCTTGCTTTCCGTCAATCAGCCGATCGACTTGTCCGGTCTGTCTGCAAATGCGATAAGGTCTGCCGATAAATTCCGTAAATAAGTAATTTTCATTATGCCGCAAGTTCCATCTGCAGATGATCCTATCCTGATCGAATTGCAGGAAATATTCCTGCGCCCGATCTCTGGCAATTTGATAATTATCCATAACGTTCAGCAAGAGGAAATCATAATATCAATGATTTCCCGGTCTGTGTCCAACATGCCATTTTTTGCAACGCGTCCAACATTGCGAATAGTATTTTCTACGCCTTTTGTAATAATTCCATCTCCGCCGGAAAACTCCCTACCCCGCACCTGCATCTGCCAGCCCAACAAGCCAGCCTCCACGGCAGAGGCGATTTTTGCCGCACAGCTTGCCTTTGCGCCGTCGCAGATCATTCCCGAGTTAATTGCCAGCGCATTTACCACCGTATGGGCAATCGCACCGTTTTTACCGCCGTACAAATAGCAAATGCCGGCGCCTGCACCGCATCCGGCACTTGTTGCACCGCAATATGCAGACAATGTACCAATGCCGGTTTTCAGGTGTATCGTAATAAGGTTCGCAACAACAAGCGCCCGATATAGCTCTTCTTGGGACACACGCATTTCCTTTGCGTATACGATAACAGGTAAAGAGGCTGTAAGCCCTTGGTTGCCACTACCGGAGTTGATTACCACCGGCATTTCACAGCCGCTCATACGGGCATCCGACCCAGCCGCCGCCATTGCTTTTGCCCGTGTATACACATTATCCCCGTAGGCACTTAAAAGCACCTGA
>SVKZ01000005.1 GCA_015068165.1 Oscillospiraceae bacterium | reverse complement strand
CATACCGATGGGAACCACGTGGGTATTTTTGAGGTAGGGGCGGTAATCGTCCATAGGATGGCCGGAGAGATAAATGCCGGTGGTTTCCTTTTCCATCAGCATCCGGTCTGCCTTGCTGATCTCATTCAGCTTAGGGATAGGGATAGATGCGGCAGCTTCGTCCTCTTCCTGGAGCATTGCAAACAGACCCATCTGCCCTTCCAAATTCTTTTTCCGGGCGGCGGCAATGCTGTCCATCATTGTATCATACACTGCCAGCAGTTCGCTTCTGTGGTAGCCGAAACCGTCCATTGCGCCGCACTTAATAAAGTTTTCCACGGCGCGCTTATTGATCTCGTCGCCCATTCGCTGCAAAAAGTCCTCTAAGGAACGGAAATCGCCGCCCTCGTTGCGCTTTTTCACCATAGTACGGATTAGACCAACACCCACATTTTTCACAGCGCCAAGACCGAAGCGGATAGCATTCCCCTCAACAGTAAAGGTGTCCTCCGACCGGTTAATGTCCGGGGGCAGAACGGGAATACCCATACTCTTACACTCGGCAATATAGCCGGAAATCTTCACCGCGGAATCCAAAACGGAGGTCATCAGCGCCGCCATATACTGGTGGGGATAGTGGCACTTCAGGTAAGCGGTTTGGTAGGATACCACCGCATAGCAAACGGCGTGGGCTTTGTTAAAGGCATAGTTGGCAAATTCCACGATTTCATCGTAAATGGACTGGGCAGCCTGCTCACTGACGCCCCTGCCCACACAACCGGGGATATTTTGCTTCGGGTCGCCGTAAACGAAAACCTTCCGCTCTTCCTCGATGACCTTTTGCTTCTTTTTGGAAATCGCCCGGCGGATATTATCCGCCTGTCCCATGGTATAGCCTGCCAGCGCGCGGAAAATCTCAATAACCTGCTCTTGATAGACGATACAGCCGTAGGTAACCCGCAGAATCGGCTCCAAGTGGGGTGTTTTATAGGTGATCTTAGCAGGGTTTTGCTTGTTGGCGATAAACTTGGGGATAGAGTCCATAGGGCCTGGTCGGTACAGCGCAACGATAGCCGTCATATCTTCGATGGAGGCCGGCTTCATATTGACGCAGACACCGGTAATGCCCGCAGACTCCAACTGGAACACGCCCTGGGTCTTACCTTCGGCAAGCATTGCAAAGGTCTCCGGGTCGTCGTCCGGTACTTTGTCGATATCAAAGTCCGGGTCAAGCTTCCGAATTTGGGTCTGGGCATCCTTGATAACCGTCAAGTTCCGAAGACCCAAAAAGTCCATTTTGAGAAGTCCCAGCTCCTCGATGGTGGTCATCGTGTACTGGGTAACGATGGTATCGTCATTGCAGGAAAGAGGTACATAGCTGTACACCGGGTCAGCAGTAATCACCACACCGGCGGCGTGGGTTGAGGTATTTCGGGGCATACCCTCAAGGCGCATAGCGGTGTCAATGAGGGTACGGACACGCTCGTCCCCATCGTACATTTCCTTGAGCTTGGGAGAAACATCCAGCGCTTCCTTTAGCGTAATGTGCAGGGGCATTGTAGGCACTTGCTTTGCCACCTGATCCGTTTCCGCATAGGTAAAGTTCAGCACTCTGCCCACATCACGGATAGCGCCACGGGCAGCCATCGTACCAAAGGTGGCGATCTGCGCCACGTGGTCTGCGCCGTATTTCTGCATAACATAGTCAATGACCTCGCCACGGCGTTCCTGGCAGAAATCCGTATCAAAGTCGGGCATACTCACACGCTCAGGGTTCAAAAACCGCTCGAAAATCAAGGCATACTGCATCGGGTCGACCTCTGTAATATGCATACAGTAGGCAACGATGGAAGCAGCACCGGAGCCACGGCCAGGGCCTACGGGAATGCCCGTTTCTTTCGCAAAACGGATAAAATCCCAAACGATCAGGTAGTAGTTTACATAGCCCATTCGGCTGATAACGCCGATTTCATATTCAAGTCGCTCCCTATAGCTTTCCGGCGGGTTTTCGTACCGCTCCCGGAAGCCGTCCATACAGAGCTTGCGGAAATATTCTTCATTGGTGTAGCCCTCAGGCACAGGGAAAGAGGGCAAATGATACTGATTGAAAACAAACTCCAAATTACAGCGGTCGGCAATGCGGACAGTATTTTCAAAAGCCTCGTCAAGGTCAGGAAACAGCTTCCGCAGCTCGTCCTCGCTCTTTAAGTAAAATTCTTCGGTTTGGAATTTCATACGGTTAGGATCGTCAATGGTCTTACCGGTTTGGACGCACAGCAGAACATCCTGCATCGTTGCGTCCTCTTTGCGGAGGTAATGGGCATCGTTGGTTACCACCAAAGGAAGTCCCGTTTCTCTTGCGATGCGGCAAATGCCCTGATTGACGGCGGTCTGCTCCGGGATATTGTGATCCTGGAGCTCTAAGTAGAAGTGATCCTCGCCAAAAATGTCTGCCATTTTTAGGGCGTAGTCCTTGGCGGCATTGTAGTCGTCCTCCAATAAGCACTGGGCTACGCCACCTGCCAAGCAGGCAGAAAGGGCGATAAGGCCTTCCCTATACTGCCGCAGGAGCTTAATATCCACACGGGGCTTACCGTAAAAACCGTGTACGAAACCCTCAGATACCAAACGGCAGAGGTTTTCATAGCCCTGACGGTCTTTGCATAGCAGTACAAGGTGGTAGGGATCATTGTCAATGCCGTGAACCCGGTCTTCCATATTCCGGCGGGTTACATATACCTCACAGCCGATAATGGGCTTAATACCCGCGGCCTTTGCCGCTTTATAAAAGTCAATACAGCCGTACATTACACCGTGGTCGGTGATGGCAATGGCGCTCTGCCCCAGCTCCTTGACCCGATCCATCATCCGGTCAATACGGCAGGCACCGTCCAAAAGGCTATATTCAGAGTGAACGTGTAAATGGACAAAACCCATATTATGCCTCCTGTGCCATCTGTACGAGTTTCTTTAATCTGTGATTCATTGCGGGCTTGGTAATGGGCGGCTGCATAAGGAGCGCCAGCTCTGTTAAGGAAGATTCCGGGTTTTCCTCCCGGGCCTTGGCGGCTTCCAAAAGCTTTGCGGGAAGTTTTTCATAAATCCCCCGCTCCCGGAGTACCCGAATGGCGGAAAGCTGTTCCTGAGCGGCTTCCACTACTTTGGAGGTGTTGGCTTCGTCGCAGTTACAGCGGCGGTTTACCTCGTTATTAAGCTCCTTTTCAAGCCTTGCCTCCATAATCCCCATTGCGGAAATAGGCGCGCCAAGGCATGTAAGAAAATCAGAGATTTGCTCGCTTTGCTTAAAGTAAAGCACCCGTCCGCCTGCACGGTTTGCCTGCTTGGGAGCAAAACCCATAACCTCCTGGATCAGGGTATACGCCTCACGGGCTACACTGGGATGGGAGGTGGTCAGTTCCAAATGGTAGCCTTTTTCCGGGTCTGTAACCGACCCGCCCGCCAAAAATGCGCCCCGTAGGAATGCCACCTTACAGCAGTCCTCCTCCAGACTTTGCAGGTTAATATGCAAGGACAGGGTTTCCTCCGGATGGAAACCGTAGGCTTCCATAAGCACCCGGCATTTTTCGAGGTCGGTGATCAAAAAGACCTGCTTGCCCGCGCTGTCTTCCTGGGGACGGATGTCAAAATCCATAGAAAAGGCTTTCTTAAACAACTTCGGAAGCCGCTGGGCAAAATCCCGGCTTTCGGTGATGATCCGTACACCGTCAGCGCCAAAGCTGTTGCAAAAAAGCAGTATTCCAAAGCACTCTGCCGTTGCACAGCAAACTTTTGTGGGTGCAAAGCGGCAGACCTCTGCCTTTGCACCTGCGGAAAAGGAAATTGCCACTTTTATCCCCTCTTTCTTACCAAATACGCACTTCCGGCTCGATACGGATGCCGGAATTTTCAAATACTTTATCGGACACCTGACGCAGCAGCTCCTGCACATCAGAGGCGGTGGCATTGCCTAAATTCACAGCAAAGCCCGCGTGCTTTTCGGAGATGGCCGCATCCCCTACCCGGTAGCCTTTCAGCCCAGCGCCATCGATCAGCGCAGCGGCATAGCCGCCAACCGGGCGCTTGAAGGCAGAACCGGCTGAGGGCTTATCCAATGGCTGGGAAGCACGGCGTTTTCCCATCAGCTCCTGCATTTTTTCCCGAATTTCGGTTTCGGGCTTGGGCGTAAGGGCAAAAACGGCAGAAAGGACGATACCGCCCTCGTCTTCCAAGCGGCTGTGGCGATAGGAAAAGCCCATTTGGTCGCCGGGGATGGTTTGGATGCTGCCGTCCATATCCATCACATCCACGCTTTCGCAGACCTGACAGATCTCTCCGCCGTATGCGCCGGCGTTCATATAGACGCCGCCGCCAACGGTGCCGGGAATGCCGTGGGCAAACTCCAAACCGGAAAGGGATTTTCCGGCGGCAAACATAGCGCCTCTTGCCATCGTAACACCGGCAGCAATCCGCACCCGGTTGTCAGAAAGAAGTTCCATTCCGTCCAGGCAGTCCTTCAGGCAGATGACCATTCCGGAGATGCCGGCATCGGGGGCTAAAATGTTGGTTCCTGCGCCTAATATACGCACATTTAAGTCCAATAATTTGGACGCTTTCAGAATCTGGGACAGCTCCTCCGCGTTTTTCGGGAAAGCCATCACCTGAGCAGGGCCGCCGATGCGGAAGGAAGTGTGTTTTTCCATAGGCTCAGAAAACTTAAGAGAAATGCCCGGTAAAAATTCCTGTATTTTCAGCTGAAAAGCGGTAAAATCCATAATAAACGCCTCCGGGTGTATTATTGATACAAGTATAGCATATGCTACTTTATTTTGCAATTATTCTTGCAAAAATTATAGAAAAAAGCGAGGAGAAATTTCTCCTCGCTTTATGTAGGATTTACTTTTCAACAATTTCCAGAACTTCCATGGGGCAAACTTTCACGCAGATGCCGCAGGCGATGCACTTGGTGGTTGTGCCGCCTTCCTTCTGGACCATCACCTTCATCGGACAGACCTCTACGCACTTGCCGCAGGAGGTGCACAGCTTCTTATTGATCATATACACGCCGGTCTTAGGATTCTGGGTGATGGCGCCGGCCTCGCAGACCTTGGCGCACTTGCCGCACTGGATGCAGGTCATGGGCTTGGCTGTGCCGTTCTTATCCACAATCTTAATGCAGCTCAAATCCTGGTGGAATTCCTTGTAAAAAGCCTCGGAGCAGGCGCGTACGCACTCCAGGCAGGCCATACATTCCACATTTTTCTTAACGGAAAGCTTCTTCATCTAAAAAGATCCCCTTTTCAATTATTTTCATTCATTATACAAAAAGTTCATAGAAATAGCAAGTACAAAAAATGCAATTTCGCGGTTTTCTGCGCCTTTACTGGGGGCAATTTCCTGTGTATTCGACGAGAGCCGGGAAATACTATGCTTGAACCCAGCAAACAGGAGGAGCAAAAATGAAAAATCTTTTGATCGTTGCCATCTGCGTTATCCTGGCGTTGTCTCTGGCGGCTTGCAGCTGCTCGGTAGCAGAAGATACCAAGCCTACCACCACAACACCTGCTACGCAGGCACCTACCACAGCGCCAACCACAGCACCTACCGTTGCGCCTACCACACCTGATACCGTTGCGCCTGAGGGTTCTGTACCTGACGGAACAAACGGTGATAACGGCGGCAAGGGCATTATGGGCATCGGCTAAAGCCTTGCCAAACCGGGGAAAACCCGGTTACATATTAAAACACCGTAACGTAACGTGCCAAATTATGGCGCATACGCTCCAGGGCATCTTTCGCGGCGGTGAGATAGTTTTCACTCTGCCCTGTCCGCCAGGCGCTGACGATGCCATCACTGCAAACAAGGGCGCCGTGTCCAAGACGGTCAAAGGCAAAACTGCAATTTTTGGCATTTGCGCCGGGGGCATTGAAGCCGTCCACCAGCAAAAACAGGTGTTTATATTTTTCCCGGAGATTCCGCAGACTATCCGGCGCAGTCGCAGAGGCCACCGCACACACAGGTGAGTAACCGCTCCGGGTAATGAAGCTCTCGCCCAGCCGGGAAATAATGTCTGCGGCGGCAGTATGTACCAACCGTCCGCCGGTGAGCAGATCCTGCAATTCAGAGGCACTTTTGTTGGCACTGCGAATGAGCACAAAAACATCTTTTCCGCAATCCTTACTGCGAGCAATAAAAGGCTTTATTACATCGCTTCCCAAAAAGGACGACAGCACAATACCGTCAAAGGCAAAATCTCCGTTTTGCGCAAACAAAATGGTGCTGTACTGCTCAGCGGCCGCCACGGACAGCATTTCCGGGCAATCTAAAATCACATAATAGCCAAGAGACGAAGCTTTTTTCAGCAAATCACGGAGTATGGACAAGCCACCATCTGATAGGCAAAAGCTACCGAAGGAAAAACGAACTGCCGGTGCAAGCCCCTTCAAGGCCTCCAAAAGCTCCCCAAAATACCGGCCGCAGGCTGCTGCGCCCTGACCAAACTGGGGCGGAACAACGGCAGGGTCTAAAGAAAGACTGATCGCCGCTGGGTTTTTTATTTTCCGAATTTTATCCTGAAGCACATCAATAGCCATATCATTACCTCGTTTCATTGCTTTTTTATTATTATACCACAAAATTTAGACCTTGCAAGGAAAAACCTTACAGGGAGGAATTTTTATATGCAGGACATACTAATACTGACCTTAAAAAGTGAGGAGGATGCATATGCACGCAAAAACTTTGGCGCTGACCATGGGTGTGGGCGCGGCCGTAGGCGCCGTGGCGATTATGATGATGCCCAGAACCAATCCTACCCGGCGTTTGGCTGTAAAAGCCGCAAATAAAATCGAGGATGCCGCCTGGCGGGTATCGGATAAGCTGACAAACGAATTTGACCTTTGATCGCACCTTGGCCCCCTCTGACGAGGGGGCTGGATTTTTGCGTAGCAAAAAGACTGGGGGGAGAGACTACCCCTCAGTCAAAAATCATAGATTTTTGACAGCTCCCCTGACAAGGGGAGCCTTTTCGATCTTTATCGTAAACTTATCCGCAAAAATCGGGAAGTGCGTTGGCACTTCCCGATCAAATTATTTTGCTATAATACACAAACCATCGTCTGTAGTCATTACCGCAATTTCAGAGATAGGCTTTTCAAAGGAGTCGATAATCTTTTCGGAAATGGGGTCTTCCAGCTCCCGCTGAATGGTACGGCGGAGGTTTCTTGCGCCATAGGTGATGGAATAAGCCTTCTTTACCAGGTATTCCCGAACCCCGTCAGCAAAAGTAACGGTAAGTCCACGGTCTGTCAGGCTATTCTTCAGCTCACCCAGCATAATGTCTGCAATGCCGAGGAAATTCTCTTCCGACAGGTGGTTGAAGGTGATAATCTCATCCACACGGTTAAGAAACTCCGGTCTTAAGAACTCACGGAGGGCTTTCATCGTCTTTTCCGCTACCATATCCCGGTCGCTTCTGCCAAAGCCAACACCGCCTACCCTGCCCTCGCTGCCTGCATTGGAGGTCATGACGATGACGGTATTTTCAAAATTCACCGTTCTGCCCTGGGCATCGGTAATTCTTCCGTCATCCAGCACCTGCAAAAGGACATTGAGTACATCCGGATGGGCTTTTTCAATCTCATCAAACAGCACCACCGAGTAGGGCTTTCTGCGGATCTTCTCTGTCAGCTGGCCGGCTTCGTCATAGCCAACATAGCCGGGAGGCGAGCCGATAAGCTTGGAAACGGTGTGCTTTTCCATAAATTCCGACATATCCAGCCGCACAAGGGAGTCCGGCGTATCAAACAGATCAGACGCCAAACATTTTACCAGCTCTGTTTTACCTACACCGGTAGGGCCAACGAAAATAAAGGACACCGGACGGCGCTTGGGCGAGATACCCACCCGGTTTCTGCGAATGGCTTTTGCCACCGCCTCCACCGCTTGATCCTGACCGACAATATGGGTCTTTAAGCGGTCTGCAAGACCTTTCATTTGCTTATATTCCTGAGCTTTAATTTTGCTGGCGGGGATTTTCGTCCACAGCTCGATGATTCGAGCAAGGTTTTCCATCGTAACAGCCGGAGGTGGAAGCTGATCCAGCTTCTCAATTTCTGCGGCAATCACGCACAGCTTACTGCGCAACGTGGCAAGGCGCTCATAATGCTCATTCTCCGTATCCTCAGTGAGCATACGAAGCTCTAATTCGTAATCGTCCCGTTCCTTTTTCAGCTCTGCAAGGCGGGAAATTTCTTTATTGCGCAAATTCACATCGGAGCAAGCCTCGTCCAACAGGTCGATGGCCTTATCCGGCAGGAAGCGGTCGGAAATATAGCGCTCCGAGAGAATGACACACTGGCGGGCAATCTCAGGAGAGATAGATACGCCGTGGAAATCGCCATAGGTCTTGGCAATTCCCTGCATAATCTGGCAGGCTTCCTCAATGGTCGGCTCAGACACGGAAACCGGCTGGAAACGGCGCTCCAGAGCCGCATCCTTTTCGATATGCTTGCGGTATTCATTAAAGGTTGTTGCGCCAACTACCTGAATCTCGCCGCGGGAAAGGGCGGGTTTTAAGATATTGGCGGCGTTCATAGAGCCTTCCGCATCGCCGGCGCCCACCAAGTTGTGGACTTCGTCAATGACGAGAATAATATTGCCGCAGGCTTTGATTTCCCCAATCAGGCTCTTCATACGGCTCTCAAACTGACCTCTGAATTGGGTGCCGGCAACAAGGGCAGTCAAATCCAGCAAAAATACCTCTTTATCCCGGAGCTTATAGGGCACATCACCGGCGGCAATCCGCTGGGCAAGGCCCTCGGCGATGGCAGTTTTACCAACGCCAGGCTCACCGATAAGGCAAGGGTTATTTTTCTGCCGGCGATTGAGGATTTGGATGACACGCTCAGTCTCCACATCCCGACCGATGACCTTATCCAGCTTCCCTTCCCTTGCGCGGCCGGTGAGATCCATACAGTAGGCATCTAAGAATTTATGATTCTTGCCTTTTTTCTTCTTAGGGGCATCGTCTTTAGGCTCTTCTTCCGGCATTTCCTGCTTTTTGGCAGGCAGATTGCCGCCAAAGAGTTGGTTCAGCAGAGGAAAGGTTGCGGTACGGCTCTCGGTTTCATCCTCATTTTCCGGCTCGATCTGACCGAACATACTGCTCATTTCGTCGCTGAGCTCATCCAATTCATCCTCGGAAATGCCCATCTGTTTTACGACCTGGTCGATTTGGGGCAAACCGAGCTGACGGGCGCAGCGCAGGCAGAAGCCTTCATTTAAGGTAGCGCCGTTTTCAATCTTCGTAATGAATACAACGGCGATATTTTTCTTACATTTTACACAAAGTTTTGGTTGCATCGTTACTCTCCTAATCAGGACACTCGAATTTCTCCACTCCGTCATCATACCAAAGATGGGTCATATAAAGACCTCCCGGCGGTACGGTGGGACCAGCGGCAGTACGGTTGCCTTCCTCCAAAATACGGCCGATCTCCTCGGGGGGGAATTTCCCCTCGGCGGCATAGACGATGGTTCCTGCCATTGCCCGGGCCATATTGTAAAGGAAGCCGTTGGCGCATACTTTGAGATAAAGCATATCGCCCTGCCGCTCTACATTGTAATAGTATACGGTACGAACGGTGGATTTAACATCCGTTCCCACAGAACGGACAGCGGCAAAGTCGTGGGTTCCTACGAACTGGTCTGCCGCCCGCTGCATAATTTCCTCGTCCAAATGACGGGGGTAGAACCAGGCCCGGTTGACATAGAAAGGATCCCGGACCCGGGAATTGTAGATTTGATAGGTGTATTCCTTGCGGACACAGGAGCCGATGGCATTGAAATTCTCGTGGACATCAAAGGCTCTCGTTACCACCACATCCGCAGGCAAATGGGTATTAAGGGCATAGGGTAGCCGATCCACAGGGATTGTAGAAGTGGTACGGAAATTTGCCACATAGCATCTTGCGTGAACACCCGCATCGGTGCGTCCGCAACCGGTTATGTGGACCGGGTGGCCTACTACCTTGGCGACGGCTTTTTCCATCGTTTCCTGAACGGTAGGCAGATCCTTTTGCATCTGCCAGCCGTGAAAGGCTGTTCCCAAATATGTCAAAAACAGTGCAATATTTCGCATAAATCCTCACAGACCGAAGCTTCCCAAAGCAATGGTCGCTCCGATTAATAAGATACCCACAAAATAGGCAATAAAATCCCGGCGCATATAGCGCATCTGCTTCATTTTGGTGCGGCCTTCACCGCCCTGATAGCAGCGGCACTCCATAGCCGTTGCCAGCTCGTCTGCCCGGCGGAAAGCACTGATAAACAGCGGTACAAGGATAGGAATCAGCGCCTTTACCCGCTCCATCAGCTTACCGCTTTCAAAATCCGCGCCACGGGCTTTTTGGGCAGAGATGATCTTATCGGTCTCCTCAATGAGGGTGGGGATAAACCGCAAAGCAATACACATCATCATAGAAAGCTCGTGAACCGGCAAGTGGATCTTTTTCAGCGGTCCGAGCAAAGACTCCAAGCCGTCGGTAAGAGAAATAGGTGATGTGGTATAGGTCAGCAGGAAGGTAGCGGAAATGAGCATCAAAATCCGAAACACCATAAAAATGGCTCTTTCTAAGCCTTCTGCCGTAACGGTAATATTCCAAAAAGATACCAGCACCGTCTCACCGGGGGTCATAAACAGGTTTAGGAGGCCGGTAAAGACCAAAATGAAGATCATCGGCTTCATTCCTTTTATGAGGGCTTTCGGCGGAATTTTAGAAACCGCCACCACCATAACCAGGAAGCCAAGGCACAGGCCGTAGCTGAGCCAGCTTTTCGCTGTAAACAGAGCCACAATGTAGACAACAAGCATCAAAAGCTTTGTCCGGGGGTCCAGCTTGTGGACAGGCGATGTGCCGGGGAAATACTGACCGAGGGTAATATCTTTTAGCATATTATTTCCCCTCCTTTAATTTAAGAAGGGCATCCACAGCTTGTCGGATGGTATAAACCGCCGGTACATCCGCACCCAGCTTCTGCAGTTCCAAAAACACCCGGGTTACCTCAGGAATATCCAAGCCCATATCCAGCAGCTCCTGGGCACGGGCGAAAACCTCCCGGGGTGTGCCGTCCATTGCCAAATGACTGCCGTTTAAGACAAGCAGACGGTCTGTCAGCCGGGCCACATCGTTCATCGAGTGGCTGACCATAATCACCGTTGCGTTTTTGGCACGGCGGTAGGCATCAATATTTTGTAAGATCTCTTCCCTGCCCTCCGGATCAAGACCGGCAGCGGGTTCGTCCAAAATCAGCACCTCCGGCTCCATGGCAATCACGCCTGCGATTGCCACCCGACGTTTCTGACCGCCGGAAAGGTCAAAGGGCGATACCTTTAATTGCTCCTCCGTAATACCGACAAAGCCGGCGGCTTCGTGGACACGGCGGTCGATCTCCTCTGGGGAAAGGTGCATATTTTTCGGGCCAAAAGCAATGTCCTTATAAACCGTCTCCTCAAAAAGCTGATACTCCGGATACTGGAACACCAAGCCTACCCGGAAACGGGCCTGACGGGTCGTGGCTTTATCTGCCCATATATCCGTTCCGTCCAGCAAAACATGGCCGGAGGTAGGCTTTAGCAGTCCGTTGAGTTGCTGAATGAGCGTGCTTTTGCCCGAGCCGGTGTGGCCGATAATGCCCACAAACTCGCCCCGTTCGATAGAAAAGGAAACGCCGTCCAGAGCCGTATGCTCCCAAGGCGTGCCTTGGCTGTAGATATATGTTAAGTTGTCTACCTGTATAATAGGTGCCACCTTATTTCCTCCTATGGGTCAGACCTACTCCTGTAAAAAGGCAAAAAGTGTCTGCGCACATTCCTTGGGGTCAAGCTGTGTCAGCGGCAGGCTGTTCCCCTCTTTGTTTAATTCCCAGCAAAGCTCCACCGTTTCCGGCGCGGCAAGGCGAAGGTCGTGAAGCTTCTCTACCTGAGAGAATACTTCCTGAGGCGTGCCATCCAGCTCCACCTTGCCTTCGTGGAGTACGATGACCCGCTGGGCTTTGGCGGCTTCGTCCATATGGTGGGTAATGAGTACCACCGTAATCCCCTTCTCCCGGTTGAGGCGGGAAACGGTATCCACTACCTCCCGTCTGCCCTTGGGATCAAGCATAGCTGTCGGCTCGTCCAGGACGATACATTTGGGCTCCATTGCGATCACACCGGCAATGGCGACCCGCTGTTTCTGTCCGCCGGAGAGAAGATGGGGGGCGTGTCCTCTGTAGTCGTACATTCCCACCTGCTTCAGGGCAACGTCTACCCGCTGGCGAATGGCAGGGCTGGCAATCCCCAAATTCTCAGGTCCAAATGCCACATCTTCTTCCACCACATTGGCAACAATCTGGTTATCCGGGTTCTGGAAAACCATACCCACATTTCTGCGGATAGAAAGCTGTCTGTCCGGATCAGAGGTGTCCATACCGCAAACATGAACCGTTCCGCCGCAGGGAAGCAAAATGGTATTGAAATGCTTGGCAAGGGTTGATTTTCCACATCCGTTGCCACCCAGCACTGCCACAAAACTGCCTTCTTTAATAGTTAGATTCAGGTCTGTAAACACGGTAACGCCGGGCGTGTCCTCCACGCCCGGATAGGTATAGGATAAATTTTCTACCGAAATTGCTGTAGGCACTATTTTCCCTCCTAATCGGGTATCCATCTGCCGGTTGCGCCGCAGGGAAGCACACGGCCGCCGTTTGTTACCGGCAAACCAAGCTCTCCTACTTCCGTATGTCCGCCGTGCGTTGCGCCGAATACCACATCCGATGCATAGCCCACAGCAGAGGGAGCAAGGCCAGTGGTATAGGAATTGATAATCACAAACAAAGGATTGTCTGTCAGCAGTTTAGCAGTTTCCAGCAGGAAGGGATAGAAGCTTGTTTCCATCTTCCAAATTTCACCGCTGGGGCCTCTGCCATAGCTGGGCGGATCCATTATGATACCGTCATAGCGTCGGCCACGGCGGATCTCCCGCTGGATGAACTTGCCGCAATCGTCCACAATCCAATGGATGGGACGGTCTGCAAGACCGGAAGCGGCAGCATTTTCCTTTGCCCACTGCACCATACCTTTAGAAGCATCCACGTGATAAACCTCTGCGCCCCCTGCGGCGGCGGCCAAGGTGGCGCCGCCGGAATAGGCAAAGAGATTGAGCACCCGGACGGGGCGGCCGGCAGAGGCAACCTTTTCCCGGATATAATCCCAGTTGGCCGCCTGCTCCGGAAACACGCCCGTGTGCTTAAAGTTCATAGGCTTTACATTAAAGGTAAGGTAATCCCGGTAACGAATCTGCCAACGCTCCGGCAGGCTGTGGTCGCTCCAATGGCCGCCGCCTGTGGAGGAGCGGAGATACCGGGCATCATACTTTTTCCAACCCGGATGGCTGTGGGGCGTATTCCATATAACTTGAGGGTCGGGGCGTACCAGAATATACTTACCCCAGCGCTCCAGGCGTTCGCCATCGGAGGTGTCCAGCACCTCATAATCCTTCCAGGAATCGGAAATCCAAATCATAATTACTCCTTAAATCAGTTGGTAACTGTCCCCTGCTCTGTGGTTTCCGGAACGGTGGGGGCGGTAGGGTCTGTAGCGGGCGGGGTGAGCATGCCGCTTTGGACATAGGCCTCCCAAAGCTCCGGGGTGTGAACCGGGCAAGGGGCATAGGGCAAGGTATTGTCCGGCAAAGAAGGCGCACCGGGGTTGAGCAGGACAGCCGTTTCGTTCGGCAATGTTACCTTGCTGAACTCGAAGCCTGTAAAGAATCCCTTAAACGGTACCGGGTTGCCCTGTGCGTCCACCTGATAGACATAGCCGTTATTGCAATATTCCGGCCAGATGTTATAGGGAACGACCTTATTGATGGCATCAATCTCGCTTTGGGTAATCTTAACAAGGGATTTTTGAGAAATAATTGCCGGTGTATAACCCTCGGGAAGGTTCGTCCCTGCGGTTGCAAAGAGGTGGCAATATTCGTGGGCTACACCGCCGCCGGAGCAGTACGTTACCATCATATGCTTATCGCAGTATTCGGTAGGTGCATCCTCAGGGTAGACCTTCACAGTCTGGGTGCGCTTGAAGGTTTCCGTAGTGCGGCAATCTAAGAAGCAAGCTTCCGTTGCCAGCTTGCCGCTGTCAACACAGA
This sequence comes from Oscillospiraceae bacterium, assembly GCA_015068165.1. Lineage (GTDB taxonomy): Bacteria > Bacillota > Clostridia > Oscillospirales > Oscillospiraceae > Faecousia. Next base: position 31,159 of record SVKZ01000005.1, on the reverse strand, counting down.
TGGTTACATCCTGCATCAGCGTTTCGTCGTAGAGGGGAATATTTTTCTTACCCTGATGCAGAGGCTGCATAACCTTCTTCCACATATAGGAAGCCGGGTTATAGCTGCCATCTTTCAGGTTAATGGGCTCCGGATTGTCATAGCCGCACCATACAGCAGCGGTATAATAGCCGGTATAGCCGCAGAACCAGCGGTCGCGCTTGCTGGAGGTAGTACCGGTTTTGCCCGCTACCTGTACATTGGACAGGTACGCACCCGTACCTGTACCGTTTTTAACAGCATTGGCAAGGCAGTAGTTCAGATAGGTCAATGTCTTTTCGCTGACAATTTCCTGGGAAGTCTGATCCTTTTCCAGAATAATGTTGCCGTCGCTGTCGTACACACGCAGGAAAGTACGGGCTTCCCGCTGCACACCGTCGTTGGCAAAGGTGGCATAGGCAGCAGCCATATCCCGGACGGTTACACCTAAAGTCTGGGCGCCCATTGCCAGCGGACCGTAATCCTTATCGGATTGGACTCTTCCGTCGCTAAGCACACGGGAATCCACAAGTGTGGACAAACCGAACTTATATTTTGCAAATTCGTAGGCATAGCTGATGCCGATATTATCCAGAGAATTGGCAGCCACAGCGTTAACGGAGTCCTCTACAGCTTCATAAATTGTCCGCTTATAGGAGAATTTCCGGTTATCGTTATTGGGCCAGGGACCCTTTTCATTAAAGTAAAGGGGTAAGTCATAAACGATGGTTGCAGGATTGATAGCGCCCATCTCAAAAGCGGGGGCGTAAATGGACAAAGGCTTAATGGAAGAACCGGATTGGAGCTTTACTTCCGCGCGGTTCCAGGCATCAAAGTCTGACTTTTCGCCTACACCGCCAGCCAGCGCAACTATATCGCCGGTACGGTTGTCGATAACAACAATAGAGGATTGGAGCTGCTGACCGCTCTTGGTCTCGGGAATCACATCCAAGTTGCCGTAAACTTCGTCCACATAGGTCTGAACCAGAGGATCCATTGTGGTATAGATATGGTAACCGCTGCGACGGATCAGCTCCATATAAAGGCTTTCCGTAGCATCGTTCCATTGGGCGCCGGCCTTTTCTGCCAGCTCCTTTGCCACATCCCGCAGTGCAGCCTCTGTAAACCAGGAATAGACACCCTGGTTGGAGACCTGTTCCAACACAACCATCGTATTACACTTAGGGCAGTAATAGGTTCCGTCCTTTTCCACAAAGTTGGCCGCAACATCCCGGTAGAGGCAGTTTTCATTGGGGCAGGTATTGAGCCGTTCCTCCATAGTAACGCCGGATTCAAAGACCATTTCGTAAGCGATGGCCTCATCATAAGCTTCCTTGGAAATCCAGCCCTGATTGCACATTTCCTTCAGGACAATCACCTGACGCTCCCGGTTGCGCTCCTGACCGGTCTTGCCGCCTTCCTCAAAGGCTTTCCGGTAGGGGTCATAAATTGAGGGGTTATTGGTAATGCTGATCAGGCTTGCGCATTCGGCAGTATTGAGCAGTTCCAGTTCCTTGCCGAAATAGTATTCCGCCGCACTGCGGACACCGTTATAGCCGTTGCCAAAATAAACCGTATTGAGATACAACTCAATAATTTCATCTTTACTGCTGGTCTTTTCCACGCATACCGCACGGAAAATTTCCATAACCTTACGCTGAACGGTAAAGCTGTTTTCACCGGTCAGGTTTTTAATAAGCTGCTGGGTCAGGGACGAGCCGCCCGCCGTGCCGCCGCCAAAGAACATACCCGCACAGGCCTTGACGGTGGTAAACCAGTCCACACCCTGATGCTCATAAAAGCGCTTGTCCTCGATGGCAACAGTAGCCTGAATCAGTTCCTTAGGCATATCCTCAAGATCCGCCCACTGACGCTTGGTATCGGAATAAATCTGCTGCAAGGGCTGAATTTGTCCGTCTTCGTCCACATAGTAAAGGAAAGAGGTCAAGTCAAGCTTGAAATCGTCCAAGTTAAGGTCTGCGGAAGGCAGAATATCCGATTCCAAATAATCACCAAGAATACCTACAAACACGAAGGCGCAGACTCCGCAAATCAGTACAACCGTAACCAGCGCGCCCAGTGCAATCTTCACAACCGCAAAGGTAGCCATCCATATTTTATATAGAACGCGAAGGGCAGGATGGGGTTGCCAGTCCTGCTGGATCTCATTCTGTTCCCTACCCTTAAATATCAGCGCTTTTATTTTTTCAAACATACGCAGTTTCCTCCATATCGTACAGCCGGCAATCGGCCGAAAGGCTTTCTTTTCACAAAATGGCATATAGGCATACCATCGTTCATACAATTATAGCATACCCCGCAGAAAAACGAAAGACCCAATTTTTTAATATTTAATGAATTTCCGGGAAAACTTATGCTATCAGGAGGAGATGCTATGAAATTTTTCCGGATCTTTCTGCCGGTTATGGCAATGATACTCTATTTGGGTGTTCACAACGGAAACCTTGCCCTATATCGGCAAGGCCATAAAGTACCGGTCCAGGTCTACGCCGTTCCCGTTACCCTTTTACCAAAGGAAGACCAGGCTGCCCTTACCGCAGGCATTCCCATTGAAAATGAAAAACAGCTTTCGGAGCTTTTGGAGGCTTATCTTTCGTGATAAGTTTTCTCTTGATTTTCTCTCAGATTTCAGGTAAAATATAAGCAGAGAAAATTATCAGGAGGAGCGTGTCCTATGTTCGGCTCTGATTTTATGACGATTGTAGACGAAGGCGGTCAGGAATATGAATTAGAGGTTCTCACCTCTACTGAGGTCGACGGCTGTACCTATCTTGCCGTTATTCCCGCCGGCTGTGAGGAAAACGAAATCCCCGAAATCAGCATCCTCAAGTCCGAGGAAGATGAGAACGGTGAGCCCCTGTTATGCGCCATCGAGGATGAACAGGAATTACAGCGGGTATATGATATTATTATGGATGAACTCTACCCGGAGGAAGAAGAATAAGGTAGTACCGCCTGCTTGGTGCGCTGCGTGTCCTTTTGGACCCACATTTTATAATAGGGATGCTTGACTTCCGTATCGGATTGCAGACCTCCCGCCCGCGCTTTGACGATGGGTGGATGTTGGGAGCAGCTAAGGTACAGAGCGGCAACCCACCTGCCATTCGTGCAGGTCATAAATGGATGCGTGCGGCCAAAGCGGGTCCGGGGTGTCGTGAAACGGCACCCCGTTGTTTTTTAGGCCACAGATATTGTCTTTCCTTTGTAATTTTTTACATAAAAGCCAAGATAAATTTGAAATTTTGGACAAGTTGCAATATTAGTACTTGCAACATTCGAAAAAATAGGTTATAATCCCATAGAAACGCAAAATCCAACAGCATATTACTTGTATTTGAGAGGAATTTATTATGAGCGCATCTAACAAGAAAAAGCTTCGCAAGGAGCAAAACGCTTCCAAAATGACTGCCAAGCAGACGCAAGCAGAAAAGGAAGCAAAGCAGCTGAAACGGTACACCGTTACTTTTGTTTCCATTCTTGCTATCATTTTGGTAGCCGCAATTTCTATTGTCGCCGTTCGTGGCGTTGTCCAGTCCGGTTTTCTGCAGAAAAACTCTATCGCCGCCGTTGTTGGCGACAAGGAGCTTAACGCTGTTGAGCTGAGCTACTACTATTTTGATGCCATTGACGCGAAATACTCCGAATGGTACACCCAGTACAGCTCCAACACACCTGTCTATCTGCAGCTTCTTATGAACCTGGATATTTCCAAACCTTTAGATGAGCAGGTTTACGACAGCAAGACCGGTCAGACCTGGGCGAGCTATTTTATTGACCTTGCTTTGGATAACGCAAAGCACAATTATGTTCTTTGCAAGCTGGCAGACGAAGCTAAATTTGAACTGCCCGAATCTGAAAAGGATAAGATTGATAGCCAAGTCGCTACCCTGCAGTTCTGGGCTGCATACTCCGGCTACAATGATGTGAACAAATATCTTGGCTCCAGCTACTGCTACGGTGCAAATGCAGATAACTACCGCAGCTATCTGGAAGATTGTGCTTTAGCCAACGCTTATTTGCAGCATTATGTGGACAGCCTTACCTATACTGATGAGCAGATCCGTAAGTTCGAGGCAGAAAAGCTCTTCAACTATAACAGCTACTCTTACGCTACCTGCTACCTAAGCTACACCTATTTCTTGGGCGAAGGCACCAAGGACGACAAAGGCAACGTAACCTACACCGAAGAGGAAAAGGATGCCGCCAGAGCAAAGGCCAAGGAAGTTGCCGAGTCCCTGCTGGGCAATAAGAACTTTGAAGAGCTGGAAATGGCTGTAAAGGCTTTGGAGGTCAATAAGGATAAGACCAATGTCTCTGCCACCAAGGGCAAAAACATTCTCGGTTCTAAGCTTCCTGAGTTGCTGAAGGATTGGATCACCAATGCTGACCGTGTTGTGGGCGAAAGCACCGTAATTGCCAATGAGTATACCCCCACCACCGATGAGGATAAGGATGAGGATGAAGACAAGACCGAAGGAGATAATACTGACGAGGATAAGAAGGAAGAAGAGAAGATCATCAACGGCTACTATGTTGTGATTTTCAGTGGCTCCAACGATAACAAGGTTTCCACCGTTGACGTACACCACCTGCTGCAGGCCTTTGCAGACCCTGAAAAGGACAACAAGAAGGATGACGACGGCAAGGTGATCTACACCGATGCTGAAAAGGCAAAGGCTAAAGAAGATGCCGAGAAGCTCCTGAAGGAGTGGGAAGAGATGGAAGGCGGCAAGACCCTGGAGAACTTTAAGAAACTGGTCGAGAAGAACACCGACGACACCGCTTCCGCTTCTACCGGCGGTCTGTATGAGAATATCTCCTACGATCAGGACTATGTAGAGCCTTTCCTGAACTGGGCATTGGATGAAAACCGTAAGGTCGGCGATGTAGAGCTTGTGGAAACCGAGTTCGGCTACCACATTATGTACTTCGCAGAGACCAACGAAATGAACTACCGCGACCTGCTCATTTCCGAGGATATGCGTTCCGAGGATTCCAAGAAGTGGTACGAAGAGCAGCTCAAGACTGCCGAAGCCACTGCTAAGGATATGCGGTGGATTGCCCTTGACACCGTTATTTCCGGCTAATTAAACGCATAAATTCACCTCCTGTGGAGAAAATTTCCACAGGAGGTGTTCTTTTTGTCTTTTCGATCAAAATGGGGCCTTGCCATCGCCGGCGCTGTCGCAGGAGCCGTAGCCGGCCTTTTCGGCGCCGGCGGGGGTATGATTCTCGTTCCCTTACTGGTCGCCTTAACCGACCTGCCGGACGAAGAAATTTTCGGTGCATCCGTCTCCATTATTCTGCCCATTTGTTTGGTAAGCATTGCAATGACCCGGAATTTGCCCACTTTCTCAACTGTACTGCCCTATCTCTTAGGTAGCTGCCTTGGCGGCATATTAGCCCCCCGCGTTGCCCATCGCATCCCAACACTTTGGTTGCACCGGGCATTGGGTATTTTAATACTGTGGGGAGGGATTCGGTATTTATGGCCATAGGCTTTGGAACAGCATTTCTGGCCGCAGTGATTTGCGGCACACTGGCTGGCATGGGGCTTGGAGGCGGCAGTTTGCTGATTTTATGGCTCACCGCATTTATGAATGTTGATCCTGCCGCCGCCCGGGGTATCAATCTTTTGTTCTTCTTACCGGCGGCTCTTATTTCAACCCTTTCCCGAATTTGGAAGGGCAATCTTCCCATAAAAAAGGTAATGCCCGCCGTGTGGGCGGGCATCCTGTTCGCTTTTTTGTTTTCCATCCTGGGGAGTTATTTGCCTATGGAGCTACTGAAAAAGCTGTTTGGCATTCTGCTCCTCATTACCGGTCTGCGGGAGCTTTTTTACCGGCCGCGGAAAGCTAAGTAACCCTCTAATATAAGGGATGCCGCCACCGCATCCACCGTATTTTTCCGCTTTTTGCCGTGGTAATTGTGATCATTTAGGATACGGTGGGCTTCCACGGTGGTCCACCGCTCGTCCCATAATTTTACGGGAAGGCCGGTGGCTTCTTCTACCTTCGCGGCAAACTGGCGGCAAAGCTCTGCTCTTGGGCCTTCGCTGCCGTCCATATTCCGGGGCAGACCCACAACGATCTCCCCCACCTCATTTTCCCGGGCGATCTGCACCAAAGAGGCAATGAGCTTCTCCTGCATTCTGCCGTGAATTACCTGTGTACTGCCGGTAAGGGAGCAAAGAAGATCGGAGATTGCCACACCTGTCCGGGCATCTCCGTAATCAATCGCCATAATACGCATCTATGTTTCCTTCTTTCTTTGATTTTGGACCTATTATAACCCATATTTTACAAAAAATAAAGAAAAAAGTTGTTGACTTTAATACCCCCCGTGTGGTAGAATGATTCTACCTGTGAAAAAGGGCTTTTTTTGTGCGCCTTTTTCAGCTTCGGGCGGTTATTTGTAGTTGACCGCACACTAAATTTTTGATAGCCGAAGTGATACAGGGAGGCAAATTTTAAGGAGGTGCCGTAATGCGCGTAAAAGTCACTTTGAGATGCTCTGAGTGCAAGCAGAGAAACTACAACACTATGAAAAACAAGAAGAATGACCCCGACCGTCTTGAAATGAAGAAGTATTGCAGATTCTGCAAGAAGCACACCGTTCACAACGAGACCAAGTAAGGAGAGACCGACATGGCAGACGTAAAAAAGGAAAACTGGTTCAAAAGAGCCATCGGTGCCATTGGTCGTTACTTCCGTGAGCTTCGCAGCGAACTGAAGAAGGTCGTATGGCCCACTCCGCAGCAGGTCGTCAAGAATACTCTGATCGTTGCCGTATGCGTTCTCGTTGTCGGCGCTTTCATCTGGATCTTTGACTTTGTTGCTCAGGTCGGCATTGATGCACTGATCAGCGCCTTCCACGGTTAAGGTACAAAATTATGGCTGAGACCGCGAGATGGTATGTCGTCCAAACCTATTCCGGCTACGAAAATACCGTTAAGGTTACCATTGAAAAGACGGTTCAAAACCGGCAGCTGCAGGATGTGATTCTGACCGTTTCCATTCCTATGGAGACCGTTACCGAAATCACCGAAACCGGCGCAAGCAAGACTTACGACCGAAAGCTGTACCCCGGCTACATTTTTGTCAAAATGGTATATAGCGATGATACCTGGCACGTTATCCGCAATATCCGCGGCGTTGCCGGCTTCGTAGGTGCATCCGGAAACAGTCCCCTCCCCCTGTCCGAAGAGGAAGTTTATGAAATGGGCGTTGAGAAGCGTCAGATCGTTGTCAACTATGCAGTTGGCGATACGGTCCGGATTCTGGACGGTCCTCTTACCTCCTTCACCGGCACAGTGGACGCAATCGAGGTGGACAACAATCTGGTCAGCGTAGTTGTTTCTATGTTTGGCCGTGAGACTCCCGTCGAGTTTGAACTCGATCAGGTGGAAGTCGTATCCCAATAACGCATCGGGCCGTATATCGGCCGGAACGTGGGAGGGGCAAAACGCCCCGCAAAAAGTGCGCTAAGCGCATCATCACCACATTTTATTCAGGAGGTGCTTAAAATGGCACAGAAAGTTACCGGTATTATCAAACTTCAGATCAACGCCGCCAAGGCAACTGCTTCGCCCCCTGTTGGTCCTGCTCTGGGTCAGCACGGCGTTAACATTGCAGCATTTATCAAGGAATTCAACGCTCGTACCCAGGCGATGGAGGGTTACAAGATCCCCGTAGTCATTACTGTCTACGCTGACCGCAGCTTCACCTTCATCACCAAGACTCCCCCCACTCCCCTGCTGGTTATGAAGGCTATCGGCCTGCAGAAGGGCAGTGGCGCACCCAACAAGCAGAAGGTTGGCACCATCACCCGCGCGCAGATCACTGAGATCGCTAAGACCAAGATGCCCGACCTGAACGTAAACACTCTGGAAGCCGCTGAGAGCCAGGTTGCTGGCACTTGCCGTTCTATGGGCGTTACCGTTGTTGACTAATTGATATTTGCTGTCCGGGGAGCCTACCCCGGAAATGTGGGAGGATTATTCCGCATCACCACTACAAGGAGGATAAATTAAGTGTTTAGAGGCAAAAAGTATCAGGAAAGCGCGAAGCTGATTGACCGCGCTGTTCAGTATGATCCCACCGAAGCCCTGGATCTGGTTGTGAAGGGTGCTTCCGCAAAGTTCGACGAGACTGTTGAACTGCATATTAAGTTAGGTGTTGACTCCCGTCACGCCGATCAGCAGGTCCGTGGCGCGGTCGTTCTGCCCAACGGTACCGGCAAGACCGCCCGCGTTCTGGTTTTCGCTAAGGACGCTAAGGTTGACGAAGCTCTGGCTGCAGGCGCTGACTACGCCGGCGGTATGGAGCTGGTTGAGAAGATCACCAAGGAGAACTGGTTTGAGTTCGATGTTGTTGTTGCTACTCCCGATATGATGGGTGTAGTTGGCCGTCTGGGTAAGGTTCTGGGTCCCAAGGGTCTGATGCCCTCCCCCAAGGCTGGCACCGTTACTCCCAACGTTACCGCCGCTGTTCAGGAGATCAAGGCCGGTAAGGTTGAGTACCGTCTGGACAAGACCAACATCATTCACTGCCCCATCGGCAAGGTTTCCTTCGGCGCTGAGAAGCTGACCGAGAATATGGACACCCTGATGAACGCTGTTGTAAAGGCTAAGCCCGCTGCAGCAAAGGGTCAGTATATCCGCTCCTGCGTCGTCGCTTCCACCATGGGCCCCGGCGTTAAGGTTGCTACTTCCAAGTATATCTAATAAAACTTACCCCGATGCCACCGCATCGGGGTTGTTTTTTACTTGAAAAACCACCTCATTTGTGATAGGATAGTTTCGGGTGATTATCCTTGAAAAGATTAAGAGAACTAAAACTATTTACAAAATGCAAAGGCCTGAAAAAATGGCAAAAAATACTTTTGCTCACTACCGTGTTTGCACTGTGTTTCATTGGCTGGGTCATTTGGGGCAATTTGTCTCTTGAGGTTACCCGGTATACCATTACCTCCGACCGTATTCCTCAGGACTTTGATAATTTCCGTATTGTGCAGATTTCCGATTTGCACAACGCTCAGTTTGGCACGGATAACTCCCGGTTATTGGAGAAAATCCGCAAGCAAAAGCCGGATATTATTGTGATAACCGGTGATTTTGTGGACTTCTACAAAACGAATATATCCGTGTCCGTTTCCTTTGCCCGACAGGCTGTTCAGATTGCGCCTGTCTACTATATCCCCGGCAATCATGAATCGGGAATAGATTATAAAACGCTTTACAGTGAGCTGGAGTCCGTTGGTGTTACCCTTTTGTTAGACGAGGGCGTTAAGATGGAAAGAGGACAGTCCTATATTCATCTTTTAGGTCTTGTTGATGATAGTTTCCGCAAAAAGCAAACAGTAAAAGAGGCGCTGCTATCTCTGATGCCGAATGATGACAGCTACAGTGTTGTCTTATCCCATCAGCCCAAACATTTTGATGAATATGTAGCCTGCCAGGCGGATCTTGTACTTACCGGGCATATCCACGGCGGTCAGTTCCGACTCCCCTTTGTGGGCGGCCTTTATGCTCCGGGACAAGGTATTTTCCCTAAGTACGATGCCGGTCTTTTTGTAGAAGGGCGAACCAATATGATTATATCCCGTGGCGTAGGACCAAGCCGTTTCCCCTTCCGGCTTAATAATCGGCCGGAAATTGTGGTTGTTACCCTAAAAAAGGGTTAAAAATCCACATTTTTTCAAAAATAACTGTTGACAAAACGGGATTTACCTGCTATAATTCATCTGTTGCCAAAGACAGCAGGTGGCTAAGGCCGTAAGTCCTGCCGAGGTTGCGTAAATTATCACTATGTAATTTCCGTGTCCTTCTGTCTTTTTGGCAGAAGGACATTTTTTCTTTCGGAGGTGAAATCTCAATGCCCAACGCAAAGGTTCTTGAAAGCAAGAAGGCAGTGGTTGAGACTCTGACCGGCAAGATCAAGGAAGCTACTTCCGTTGTTTTTGTTGACTACAAGGGTATTACCGTTGCTCAGGACACCGCACTGCGCAAGCAGTTCCGTGATGCCGGCGTCGAATACACCGTTGTTAAGAATACGCTGACTAATTTCGCAACCAAGGAGCTTGGTTACGATTTCAGCGACATCCTTAACGGCACTACTTCTATGGCCTGCACCACCGGCGATCCCATCGCTCCCGCTCGTATTGTATGCGAGTACGCCAAGAAGAACAAGCTCCCCCTGTCCATCAAGGGCGGTATCGTAGAAGGCTCTGTCCTGTCTGCTGATCAGCTCAATGGCTTCGGTGAACTGCCCGGCAAGGACGCCCTCGTGGCTCAGGTCCTGGGTACTTTCCTGGCACCTATCTCCAGCCTGGCATTCGTGCTGGATCAAATCCGCATCCAGAAGGATGGCGGCGCTCCTGCAGAAGCTGCAGAAGCTTAATTTCGTAAAAACAACTACACTACTACAAACATAATTTAGGAGGAAATTTACAATGGCAAGTGAAAAGATTACTGCCCTGGTTGAAGAGGTAAAGACTCTGACCGTTTTGGAACTGGCTGAGCTGGTTCACACTCTCGAGGATGTTTTCGGCGTTTCCGCCGCCGCTGCTGCTGTCGCTGCTCCCACTGCTTCCGCTGCTGCTGAGGTTGAGGAGAAGACCGAGTTTGACGTTATCCTGAAGGACGCCGGCGCTTCCAAGCTGAACGTCATTAAGGTTGTCCGTGCCGCTACCGGCCTGGGCCTGAAGGACGCTAAGGATCTGGTTGACAACTGCCCCAAGACCCTGAAGGAAGCTATCTCCAAGGAAGATGCCGAGAAGCTGGTTGCCGAGCTGAAGGAAGCTGGCGCTACCGCAGAGCTGAAGTAATTTTACTTCATCCTACTGAAGACAACAGCCGCCAGAGAATTTTCTGGCGGTTGTTTTCTTTTCCATTCTTACTCTTTCCCTATAGGAGGTTTTTATGGAACAGCTTCAAAGCTTTTTTTCTGAACTGATCGCCGGAGGCGATTTGGTTCGTTACCTTGTTTTAGGTGTTATTTTGGCCGCTGTGTCGATGGTTCTCGGCAGTATCGGCAAATCCGTTTTTGGCGAGCGTTCTTTGTTTGGCTCTGCTGTTTCCTCATCTATTGCCATTGTATTTCTCTATGCGCTGACTGCCGCCTTTTTGGCTCTCGGTGGGAAATACGCCGCTTACGCCGCTCCCCTGCCCTTTGTAACGATGGACGGGGACACTCTGACCTTTTTCACCTTTGGCGGCAAAGGTTTCAGCACAGTTTTCACCCAGATTATGAATACAGTGATTCTTGCCTTTGTGGTAAGTCTTGCTGACCGTTTCTTGCCCCGGGGTAAGAATTTCTTTGCCTGGCTTTTCTTCCGGGTATCTACCGTTTGTATCGGTCTTTTTGCTCATCTGTTTGTCAATGAGCTTCTTCTGCAGCTTATTCCCCAGGGAATTGCCCAGTATGCGCCAATCGTGCTGCTTGCAGTCCTTGTGTTAATGCTACTGACCGGTGCGCTGAAAATTCTGGTTGGCGTTCTGCTCAGCACAGTAAATCCCATTATCGGTGCGCTGTACACCTTCTTTTTTGCCAATGTGGTGGGTAAGCAGATTACACGCAGTGTGCTGACGACCGTTCTTCTGTGTCTACTTGTGTACGGGCTGGAGGTGCTTGGCATTTCTGCCATCGGTATCAGCACGGAAAGCCTGATCCTCTATATTCCCTACGGCGCAGGCTTGCTGGGACTTTGGTATCTGTGCAACCGGCTGTTTTAATTCAAAAAATTTTTACAAAATTCTTCATTTTTTGTTTTACAAATCACATAAAATAGATTATAATATCAACGGCTGTTTTGCCAGAGATTTTTTGATTGGATGTGTTATTATGAGTCGGACGTTTGGTACTGTTTCCATCGGACTCCGCGCCCCGATTATCCGTCAGGGCGATAACCTTGTAAACATCGTCTTCGACACTGTGCGCAGTGCTATGGAAAATGACGGTCTGAAACCCCGGGATCGGGATATTATCGCTATGACTGAGGCCATTGTGGCCCGTGCGCAGGGCAACTACTGCACCACGAAGGATATTGCCCAGGATGTGCGTGAAAAACTGGGTGGTGAGACTGTGGGCCTGATTTTCCCCATTCTCAGCCGTAACCGTTTTTCTATCTGCCTGCGGGGTATTGCCAAGGGCTGTAAAAAGGTGGTTTTGATGCTCTCTTACCCCTCTGACGAGGTCGGCAACCATCTGATTGATTTGGATGCGCTGGACGCAAAGGGCATTGACCCCTACCGGGATGTGCTGACAGAAGCAAAATACCGGGAGCTGTTCGGCTCGGTAAAGCACCCCTTTACAGGCGTTGACTATGTGGAGTACTACAGCCAACTGATCCGGGAATGTGGTGCAGAGGTGGAAGTTATTTTTGCCAACGACCCCCGGGTCATTGTGGGCTACACAAAAAACATCATCCATTGCGATATTCATACCCGGGCACGGACAAAGCGTCTCTTGCTGTCTGCCGGTGCACAGCGTGTGTTTGGCTTAGACGAGATTATGACCGCCTCCGTAAACGGAAGCGGCTACAACGAAAAGTACGGTCTGCTGGGTTCTAACAAGGCCACAGACGACACTGTGAAGCTGTTCCCCCAGGATTGCCAGGATTTAGTGCTGGACATCCAGGAAAAGCTTCTGGAGCTGACCGGCAAGCACATTGAGGTAATGGTCTATGGCGACGGCGCGTTCAAGGACCCCGTGGGCAAGATTTGGGAGCTGGCGGACCCGGTGGTCTCCCCTGCTTACACCCCCGGCTTGGAGGGTACGCCCAACGAACTGAAGCTGAAATATTTGGCAGATAACGATTTTGCAGGACTGACCGGCAAGGCGCTACAAGATGCCATTAAGGCCAAAATCCAGCAGAAAGACGGCTCTTCCTTGGTTGGCAATATGGCCGCTCAGGGCACGACCCCCCGTCGGCTGACCGACCTGATCGGTTCTCTGTGCGATCTAACCTCCGGCTCCGGCGACAAGGGTACGCCCATCGTTTATATTCAGGGTTATTTTGATAACTACACTACGGAATAATAACCTTTCGCTTTGGGGAAGGTGGCATTTGCGAGAAACGAGCAAATGACGGATGAGGTAATTAACCTCACCCACCGCTACAGTTAGTCAAGGTATGATTGCCACCGGCAATCATTGAACTCTTGATTCGCTGCGCGGAGCACCACGGTCCCCCCTCCCCAAAGGGGAGGGTATATAAGGAAGCCGCCTCATAAAATATTAAGATCGGGCGAGGAAATCCTCGCCCGATCTTTTTACGCTTTTTCTACTGCGGAAACCACACCGTCCATACGGGACACATCGACGCTTTCCATCTTGCCGGCATCGTAGCACTCGGCAACCTTGGGGTCAATGGGCAGTCTTGCCAGTACGGGAAGCGAGAAACTCGCCGCCACCTCGTCTAACTTACTCTTGCCGAATACCTCGATTTTTTTGCCGCAATCGGGGCATTCCAAGTAGCTGTAGTTCTCTACGAAGCCAAGGACGGGAATGTGCATCATATTTGCCATATTCACCGCCTTGGTAACAATCATAGATACCAAGTCCTGTGGGCTGGTAACGATGACAATACCGTCCACCGGCAGGCTTTGAAATACCGTTAGCGGTACATCGCCTGTTCCGGGAGGCATATCCACAAACATATAGTCCACATCTTCCCAGATTACATCCGTCCAGAACTGCTTGACTGCGCCGGCGATGACCGGTCCGCGCCATACTACGGGGTCGGTGGCGTTATCCAGCAGCAAGTTAATGGACATTACCTGAATACCGCCCTCTGTGATGGCAGGGTACAAGCCCTCTGCCGTTGCGCCGCTGCATTCATTCACGCCAAAAGCGGTAGGGATCGAGGGGCCGGTAATATCGGCGTCCAGGATACCAACCCGATAGCCCTTCTTCGCCATTGCAACCGCCAAAGAGGATGTTACGGTGCTTTTGCCAACGCCGCCCTTGCCGGAGACAACGGCGATTACTTTTTTTACACTGGCTTTTTCGTTCAGCTTTGCCAGCAGGCTCTCTGCCTTGCGGTCAGCGCAATCACTGCCGCAGGTGGAGCAATTACCACTACAGGAACTCATTTTTGTTCCCTCCTTTTGTTATTCTTCCGCTATTATAGACCTTTGTGGAGAAAGTGTCAACTTTGTAATTAGGAAAAATACCCCAAATAGGGTGTAGGGGCGATCTTTGATCGCCCGCGGGCGGTTAATAACCGCCCCTACATATGTTAACTATTAAATGGGCGCTTTTGTATTAAGCTTGGGCTTCTTCCCACTGCTCCATAAGGGAAAGGAGTACATTTTCCGCTTCCTCTTTTTCACTGTATAGCTGGGTCAGGGCCTGATAGTCTGCGCCGCTATCTTCGATTCTCGTATCCAGTTCCGCAATGACAGCTTCTTGCTTTTCAATTTCCCGCTCTAAGCGGCGGATCAGCTTATCCAGCTCTTTGGTGCCGCCTTTTATCTTATCCTTTTTGGGTTTGGGAGCAGAGACTGCTTGGGCGGGCTTTGCCATCGCCTGGTGCTCCAAAATGGAGCGGTATTTGGCGTAGCCGCAGGGATAGTCCTTAATCGTTCCGTCCTCCAAAACCCAAATCCGCTCGGCAAATTTTTCGATAAAGTATCGGTCGTGGGACACAAAGAGAAGTACGCCCTCAAATTCTTCGATGGCCGCCTCCACCCATTCCCGGGAGGCGATGTCTAAGTGGTTGGTGGGCTCGTCCAGCACCAGCATATTGATTTTTTCGTCCATCAGCATACACAGCCGCAGGCGAGACTGCTCGCCGCCGGACAGGTCGCCCACTTTCTTGAACACATCTTCGCCCTGGAACATAAATGCGCCCAGACGGTCGCGAGCGGTCTGTGGGGTGGCATTTTTCTCGTAAAGCATTGTATCGTAAAGGGTACGCTCCGGGTGGGCAAAGTGTATAATCTGCGGGAGGTAGCCCCATTTGACTGTAGGGCCGAATTTTAGCTTGCCCTTTACATCCTCTTCCCCAAGCAGGCATTTGAGGAATGTGGTCTTGCCTGTGCCGTTGTCGCCTAAAATAGCGATCCGCTCGCCGCCACCCACACGAAGCTCCACATCCTGAAAGAGCACCCGCTCGCCAAAGGCTTTGCTCAAGTTTTTGGTCTCAAAAACCAAATCGCCTGCAAATTCCTTTTCACCGAAGGAGGCCTTCATGGTCTTTTCAGTTTTGGGCTTTTCTGTCTTTTTAATCCGCTCCATCCGGTGCTGGATGGACATAGCCCGGCGGTACAAGGTACGGTTATTGATGCCCCAGCCCTTCATCCGCTCTACGGTATAGCCGAGTTGCTTCAGCTTTGCCTGCTCCTGCTCATATTGCTTTAATTGGAGGTTAAAGCGGTTTTGCTTTTCCTCCATATAGAAAGAGTAGTTGCCGGAATAAAACTCCGCCTTTCCATCTGCGATCTCAATGACCCGTTCCGCCACACGATCCAAAAAGTACCGGTCGTGGGAGATGGCAAGGACCGTGCCCTTAAAGCTTTTGATATAGCTCTCCAGCCATTCCACACTGTGAAGATCCAAGTGGTTAGTGGGCTCGTCCAAAAGGAGAATCTCTGTCTTTTCTAATATCAATCGGGCAAGGTTCATTCGTGTGCGCTCGCCGCCGGAAAGGCTTGCAAAGAGCTGACTGCGTTGCTCGCGAGTGATACCAAGACCGTTGCAGACCTTATCTAAGTCAACCTCCATATCGTAGCCACCACCGGAGAGGAAGCGGTTTTCCAAGGCGTCATATTCTGCCATAAGAGAAGCGGAATGGTCCCTTTCCATTTGCCCTGTCAGCTTTTCCATTTTTTCCCGGATACGAAGCAGAGGCCCATAGGCAGAGCGAAGTACATCTTCTACTGTGTACCCCTCAGGGAATCGGGGAATTTGGGAGATGAGACCCAGTTTTTTGTCGGGGTTTACATAGACCTCGCCCTCATCGTAATCCATTTCCCCGGTCAGAATCTTAAAAAGGGTGGTTTTTCCGCAACCGTTACGGCCTAAGATTGCCACCCGCTCCCCTGCCTGAATTTCAAAGCCCAGGCCGTCTAAGAGGTTTTCCCCGATGACGAAGAATTTTGTTAAGTTTTTAACGGATATGTCGATCATTGTTCTTCCTTTCCGTCCTCCAAAAGGACGGTAAGCTCCTCTTTTGTATATAAAAGGTTCAGTGCCTGCAAAAGGGCATTACTGCTCATATGCTCCGGCAGTTGCAGCTTCTGCATCAGCTTTTTTCGGAGTAGACTGCTGTCTTTCCCGCCGGAAAGACCCAGCTCCATCATATCCTGCTTGGTAATGCCGCCGCTTTGCATCCCGCAACCCTCTTCAAAGGTCGCACCGGCACGGCGGAGGGCCTCTAAAATCACATCCCGGGTCATACCCTCTACGCCCAATTTTCCCTCTTTGCCGGGGGTGGCTTTTCTCTTTTCCTTGCCGTAAATGTCCGGGATATAGGCGTGCTTCAGGTATTGAGACGGAATTGCACCTTTGAGGTAATTGCGGATGACAAAGCCTGCGCCGTCGCTGTCTGTAAAGACGATGAGACCCCGTTTTTCAGCAACCTGGCGCAAAAGCGCAAGCTGGGCTTTGTCTTTATGGATTTGGAAGCCCCCCGTTTCAAATATGGGCGCGTCCACGATTTGCGAAAGGGTATTTTTGTCATAGCGGCCTTCCACCACAATGGCTTCCCTTATTTTAACCATTTCTTGCCTCCCGGGAGATTTCCAATAGCAAAACCTCTAAAAGCCGCTTGGGGTCATCGGTGGAGGTTTTCATTTTTCGGTCAGTTTCCACAATCATCTCCGCCACCGCCTGTAAGACTCGGGGCGAAAATTTAGCCGCGGATTGCATTGTCTTTCTTGCTGCCCAGTCGCCTATTCGGTAAAGGCTCATAAGTTCCGCATACGGTCTGCCGCAATCCTGCAGTACCCGCGCGGCACTTAGCTTGCGGAAATGGGTGCCGATAGTACCAAGTACCGAGATGGGCTCTTCCTGCATTTTCAGCACCTGTTCCAGCTTAACAAGGGCTTTGCCAGTCTCTCCGGCGGAGAGCTGTTCCGAAATTTCATAAATAATGGCATCCAGCGCCGGCTCAACCACCGCGTCAATATCGCTCTTTGTGATTTCTTCTGCACCGGAAAAGGCACAGACCTTGCCGATTTCTCCGGCCAGAGTAGTCATTGTGCCATCGGTTATTTCAATTAAATAAGCGCACAGATTGGGGGCGATTTTCTTGCCCCGGGCGGAAAAATGCCGGCCGATCCAGGGGATCAAATCTCTGGACTCCTGTTTGGGAAATTCTACAATGTTTCCGTATTTACGGATGGCGTCGCAGAGCTTTTTATACCGTCCGTCCAGCTTCCATTCTACAGTTTCATAGGTAAATACCACGGTGCAATAGTCCGGAATATCGGAAATCAGCTCTGCAAGGCGTGTGCGGTCATCCTCCGGAAATTTCCAGATGTCCACATCGTCCACAACGGTCAATGTGTACTCTGCCATCATCGGCACAGCCTCCACCCCGTCGATCAGCGCCTGCATTGAGAAGTTTTCACTTGTCAGCTTGCGGTAATTGAAGCTTTCGGTAATTTCATCGGTGCGCTGTTTGCGTATCTGCTCCAAATAATGGGTTTTCAGGAATGTCTCGTCGCCGTGAAAAACATAGAAATTCCCTATATTTTTCTCCTTAATGGCTTTTTTCAGTTCCTGCAGACTGTTTTCTGCAGGTTGTTCCTTTTTTGCCAATTCCCTCACCCCCGGATGATAATTGTTCCGTTTTGATCGGTTCGCAATATGCGGCAACCGAAAGTTTGAAGCCGAAACAGCGTCATTTCCTGCGGATGACCGTAAGGATTGTTTTTCCCTGCGGAAATAATCACGGTTTCCGGCATTGTTTGTTCCAATAGTGCAGTAGATGTGGAGTTCTGCGCACCGTGATGCCCGGCTACTAAATAATCCAGCTTTGGCAGGTCTGTTTGCTGTAAAAGCTTGGCTTCCCCTTCCTCTGCCCTATCGCCGGTAATCAGTATAGCACATCCTCCCGCCTGAAACAAGACACAGGTGCTATTTTCGTTACTATTCTCTGTATCATAACCCGGAATCAAGGTTAGTTTGCCTATTCCTAAGCGGATTTCCCGTATATTAGAGAGAATGGCAGTTTTGTAGTCTAAAGCCAAATCCGCTGACGGTTCTTTCCCATAAGGTAAATAGATAATATCCGCCTCTATCCGTTGAAGGAAATAAGAAATGCCGCCGATATGGTCTCCGTCATAATGGGTCAGAATCACGCCGTCAATATGGGTGATCCCCTGGCTGAGAAGCTGGGTGGCCGCAGTATTTGCGGCATTTTTGTGGCTGCTTCCCCCGCAATCTACCAAATAGGTCTCTCCCCGGCTTTGCAGGAGTACACTTTGTCCCTGTCCTACATCCAGTACCGTTATCCGGTAATTGTCCAATCTTGGCTCTATCCAGGAAAAGGCAATTGCAATTACAAGCAGGAATGCCATGGAAGCAACGGTGGTTTTCAGGTACTTTCTGCCACATAGCCAAAACAGAATAAATATTCCATAGCAAAGCACCAAACACAACACAATATAAGGCGAGGCTGTATAGACAGCAGCCAGTGGAAACCGGCTAAGCAGTTCCGCCACTTTCAGCACATAGCGCATAAGAACGGAAATGACAGATGCCACAATCTGCGCAACAGGCAAGCACAGAAAAGAAACGGTGCATGCGGCCACAATCCCATAGAAGATAAAAGATACTGCCCACAAGGTCAGCAGGTTGGTTAAAACACCCACCAGGCTGATGCCTTCAAAATAGATGGCGCACAGAGGGATGGTGGTAATCATTGTACCAACCGTTACCGAAATTCCACTTCCAACTGCCCGAAGGGCTTTTGCCTTGAAAGTAAAGCCTTTTACCTTGGTGTAGAAATAATTCCGCAATCTGCCGCTGAACAGGAAAATGCCCACAATACAGCCGCAGGAGAGCTGAAAGCTGACAGATACCACCGCAAAGGGATTCATTAACAAAATCACCAGCACCGCAAGGGCAAGTGCGGAAGGCGGATCATACTCCCTGCGAAGAAGTAATGCCAAAATCATTACGATTTGCATAATGCACGCCCGCAGAATAGATGGGGAAAAGCCTGCCACACAGGCAAAAAGGATAAGTGTGGGGATACCAAAGAGGGCGGTAGCATACCGCTTTTTCCCGGACAATGTGTAAATCAGAGCAAAAAGAATGGATACGTGAAGCCCGGATACTGCCACGATATGGCGGATACCGCTTGTTTGGAAGGCGACATCCTGGGCATAGGTCAGACTGTTGGTATCGCCTAAGAGCAATGCCTTAGAAAAGCCTGCGGTATCCTCCGGGAAAATCGCTTCCAAATGGCTTAGAATGGTCTTTCGAAGGTGCTGGGGAAAATAGCGGATATCCTCCCGATTCCCGGATGTAATGGCTATCTCGCTTCTTGCATAGCCGATAAAAGAAATGCCCTTTCCCTGTTGATAGGTGGATTCCTTACTGCCTTTTGGGGCTGTCAGACGCAAAAGAAACCGGCCTGTAATTTGGTCGCCGGGATTTATGGTTATTTGCTCATAATCGTAAAAAAGAATATTGTATGTCTTACCAAAAAAGGTGATTGTGCCCTCGCAGGAAATTCCGTAATCTGTTTGCCTGCTGTAATCGGTAGCCGTAATGGTAACGGTCTGCTCTGCCCCGTCATATTCCTTTACCGCTTGGAGGTAAAAATAGTTATAACAGGCCGTATATAAAATTCCGCAGGTCAGTCCGATACCGATAAGTGCCATTTTCATCTTTTTGAAGCAAATAAGCAAAACAGACACGATCAGGGCAATTACTGCCACTGCAAGCAAAATTTTGTTTTCCGAAACATATGCACAAAGTGCGCATCCGGCACACAAACCGATGGCAAGCCACACAAGCCTTCTCATTAAACTCCCTCCTTAGCAAAACAGGGCGCATAAAATGCGCCCTGTTGATGGTTTATTGCAATTTGGAGGCTACAAAATCGTCCACAAGGGCCAATGCATCGTCAACCTTGCTCACATCCTTGCCGCCGCCCATAGCAGAATCGGGCTTGCCGCCGCCGGAGCCGCCGCAAGCGGTACATACCAGCTTCACAAGGTCGCCGGCACGAACACCCTTTGCAACCGAATCCTTACCGCAGACAGCCAGGAAGGTAATCTTTCCGTCGCTGACGGAAGAAAGCACAGCCGCCACAGCGGAGTCCTTATCCCGCAGCAGGTCGCCCATCTGACGGAGCTTTCCTGCGTCCGCATTGGAAACAGCCGCGGTAATTACATGGAGCTCTCCCACCTTACGGGCACCGAACAGAAAACGGTCAACTTCGCCGGCGGCCTCTTTGGCTTTGACAGCTTCCAGAGTCTTTTTCAGGTTCTTGATCTCCTCGAACTGCTCAGAAAGCTTTGCCTGCAACTCCTGAGGCTTGGTCTTAAGGGCTGCACAGGCGGCGTACAGAGTCTGCCGGTTCTGCTCCATTTGCCGGAGGCACTCCTTACCGGTAATGGCTTCAATTCTGCGGACACCGGAGGCAACACTTCCCTCGCTCTCAATACGGAAAGGACCGATTTTTGCGGTATTATCCAAGTGGGTACCGCCGCAGAGTTCGATTGAATAGCCGCCCATATTAACAACCCGGACCGTATCGCCGTACTTTTCGCTAAAGAGTGCCATAGCGCCCATAGCCTTGGCTTCCTCAATAGGCATTTCCTTGATATTTACGCCGTAGCCCTCCAAAGAGGCATCCTGCACCATCAAGTCAATCCTTGTCAGCTCCTCGGCTGTCAGGGCGGAATAGTGGGTAAAGTCAAAACGCAGACGGTCAGGCTCAACAAGAGAGCCTGCCTGATGGACGTGGTCGCCCAAGACGGATTTGAGCGCCTTCTGCAGTAAGTGGGTTGCGGAGTGGGCACGCATAATGGCCTTCCGGCGCTCCACATCGATGGCGGCGCAGACCAAATCGTCTACCTTCATCATACCCCGGGTCATGGTACCTGTGTGCAGGTATCTGCCGCCCTTGTCTTTCTGCACATCGGTAACTTCAAAGCGGCAGTCGCCCATTAAAAGCACACCGTGGTCAGCAGCCTGACCGCCCATTTCCGCATAGAAGGGGGTCTTATTGAGTACGATAACGCCCTTTTCGCCGCCAGCTAAAGAGCCGGTTACTTCCTCGCCTACGCAGACAGCGACGATCTTTGCTTCGCAGTTGTATTCTTCATAGCCCACGAACTCGGTGGCGGTAACATCGGAACCAAAGTCAATACCTGCCCAGCCCAAATCGCCCAGAGCCTTCCGGGCTTCCCGGGCGCGGACTCTCTGCTCCTCACGGCAGGCGGTGAAGCGCTCCATATCCACGGTCATACCCTCGTCCTCCAGCATCTCCGCTGTCAGGTCGATGGGGAAGCCGTAGGTATCTGCCAGCAGGAAAGCATCCTCACCGGAGAATACCTTTTGACCGTTTGCCTTGTGGGCTGCCAGCTTTTCACCGAAGATACGCATACCGGTGTCAATGGTGCGGGCAAAATTTTCTTCCTCGTTGCGAACCACGCGGATAATATGCTCTGCGCGCTCACGAAGATAGGTGTAGTGGCTCTCGTTCTCACGGATAACGGTTTCCACAACCTCAAACAGGAACGGACGGTTGACACCCAAGAGCTTTCCGTGGCGGGCTGCCCGGCGGAGCAGGCGGCGCAGAACATAGCCGCGGCCTTCGTTGGTGGGCTGCACACCGTCAGCAATCATAAAGGTAGAGGCGCGGATGTGGTCAGTGATGACCCGGAGAGATACGTCGGTCTTGTTGCTCTGACCGTACTGAGCGCCGGTAATCTTGGTTACGTGGCGGGTGATATTCATAACGGTATCCACATCGAACAGGCTGTTTACATCCTGGCAGACAACCGCCAGACGCTCCAGACCCATACCGGTGTCGATATTCTTCTGCACAAGCTCGGTGTAGTTGCCGTTGCCGTCGTTATCGAACTGGGAGAACACATTGTTCCACACCTCGATGAAGCGGTCGCACTCACAGCCGACCTTGCAATCGGGGCTGCCGCAGCCGTACTTCAGTCCACGGTCATAGTAGATTTCGGAGCAAGGGCCGCAAGGACCGGAACCGTGCTCCCAGAAGTTATCCTTCTTGCCGAAACGGAAGATATTCTCGGCAGGGATGCCGATCTCCTTGTTCCAAATCTCGAAGGCTTCCTCGTCGTTTTCGTAAATAGAGGGGTAAAGACGATCCTTTTCAAGACCGACTACCTCGGTAAGGAATTCCCAGCTCCAATGAATGGCTTCTCTCTTGAAATAATCGCCAAAGGAGAAGTTGCCCAGCATCTCAAAATAGGTGCCGTGGCGGGCGGTCTTGCCGATGTTCTCAATGTCGCCGGTACGGATGCACTTCTGGCAGGTGCAGACACGGCGGCGGGGGGGCTCGACCTCACCCTTAAAGTAGGGCTTCATCGGCGCCATACCGGAGTTAATCAGCAGAAGAGAAGCGTCGTTTTGGGGGATCAGGGAAAAGCTGGGCAGGCGCAGGTGATCCTTGCTCTCGAAGAAAGAAAGGAACATCTCACGCAGTTCGTTTAAGCCATAATATTTTGCCATTAAAATTTACCTCCGTAAAATTAAAAATCGCCCCTACCAAAAGTAGGGGCGAAAGAATCGCGGTACCACCCTAATTCACCGCAAAAATGCGGCATCTTAGATGCTCTGTAACGGGAGCGCCCGTCCCGGTCCTCCCGGGCTGCTTGGAAATGGCTTGCAGCGCTTGGCGTAAAGGGCTTGCACCTGTCCCCTCTCGCTTTGTACCCAAGGTACTGCTTGGTTTCCGCATTGCTTTTGCATATCGGGGATATTCTATCATATTTATGGGAAAAGTCAATGATTTTTACAAAAAAGAGTCTATAAAAACGCCAAAACCTTCCCCTTTGGGGTGGTGCTCCGCGCAGCGAATCAAAACAGCAATGATTGCCAGTGGCAATCATACCTTGATTGATAGGTGGCAAAAATCTTTGATTTTTGACGGATGAGGTATAAACCTCACCCACCGCTACGCGGTCCCCCCTCCCCAAAGGGGAGGGTTTGTTTGCCGTCGAGCCATTCTTGCAACGCAGTGCGGCCGGCGTCGCTCATAGGGAAGATTTCTTTGCCCTCGACGGTGCTTTTTTCGTAGCACAGTTTTCCGTACCAGTATTCTGCTTCAATGGAGCTGTTTTCCATATCCACCTCTTTGCTTCCGGGCAGCTTTACCACCTTGGGAACGATGCGAAAACGCAGATTTCCCTCAGAGCCGGTAAAGACATTGTTCATTGCAAAGCTGTGGAGGGTGGGAATGTAAATCATTCCTCCACCAGGCTTTCCATCTCGTCAAGAAGCTCACCGAACAGCTGCAGTGCCTGCTCAACAGGTGCGGGGCTTTCCATATCCACGCCGGCATCCCGAAGCAGCTCAATGGGGCTCTTGGAGCAGCCGCCGGAGAGGAACTTGATATAGTCCTTCACAGCAGGCTCGCCCTCTTTAAGGATGCGGCGGGACAGAGCGATGGCGGCGGAGTAGCCGGTGGCATACTGGAAGACATAGTAGTTATAGTAGAAATGGGGAATTCTTGCCCATTCCAGGGCAATCTGGTCGTCCACCACCATATCGGGACCAAAGTACTGCTCGTTGAGCTTCCGGTACTCCTGACACAGAAGATCTGCGGTCAGCGTCTTACCCTCAGCGGTGAGCTTGCCCATAATCAGCTCGAACTCGGCAAACATCGTCTGGCGGTACAGCGTACCCTTAAACTGCTCCATAAAGTGGTTGATGAGGTAGGCCCGCTCTTTTTTATCGGTGGTCTTATTCAGCAGGTACTCCATCAGCAGCGCTTCGTTACAGGTGGAAGCAACTTCCGCCACGAAGATGACATAGTCGGCGTCCACAGGGTTTTGGTACTTGTTGGAGTGCCAGGAGTGGAGGGCGTGTCCCATTTCGTGAGCAAGGGTAAACTGGCTGTCCAAGGTGCCAGTGTAGTTCATCAGAACATAGGGGTGGACAGAGGCACCGGCAGAGTATGCGCCGCTGCGCTTGCCCTCGTTGGGGTAAACGTCTACCCAACGGCTGTTAAAGCCCTCCAGCAGAACTTTCCGATAATCCTCGCCCAAAGGCGCCAGGGCATCGTAAATGGTGGCTTTGGCTTCCTCGTAAGGGATCTTCTTATCCACACCGGAGACAAGGTTTGCATACACATCGTAAAAATGCAGCTCGTCCACACCTAAGAGCTTCTTGCGGAGACGGACATAGCGGTGCATCTTGTCCATATTCTTATGGACTGCCTCGATGAGGTTTTCATAGACGGAGGTGGGCACATTGGTGCGGGAAAGAGAGGCTTCCAAAGTGGAATTGTAGCGCCGGGCATCGGCGAAGAATTTCAGCTTCTTATTCTGGGCATTGAGGATGGCAGCGGCGGTGTTGCGGAAGCTGCCAAAGCCCTTATAGAGGTTTTCATAAGCGGATTTCCGCAGCTGGCGGTCGTCAGACCCCTGATAGGAAATGAAGGTGCTTTGGCTCAGGGGGTGGGCGTTCCCCTCGCTGTCGATAGCATCGTCGAAGGTCAGATCCGCATCGGCAAACATACCGTAAATGTTATCCGGTGCGCCTGCCATATCCCCCGCCAGCGCCAGTAACCGCTCTTCCTGAGCAGACAGGGAATGTTCCTTATGACGGCGCTTGTCGGTCAGATATCGGCGGTAGCGCTCCAGTGTGGGACAGTCCTTATAAAACTGCTCCAACTTCTCATCTTCGATGGCCATAATCTCGGGAGTCTCAAAGCTGCAAGCAGTACCCAGCGCCACGATCTCGGACATAAACTTGCCGCTCATTGCCTGATAGAAGGCATTGCGGGTGTCCTCATCGGACTTGCGCATACAGTAGTTAGCAAGGAGGCTTCCTTTCTCGTCCACTTTTTCCATCAGGGTCAGGTAGGCGCAGAGGGTCTCGCCGCTTTCGCCCAGCTTACCGGCATACGCCGCCAGGGCATCCTTATCGGCTTTCAGGGTGGCAAGCTCTGCTTCCCAAGCTTCATCGGAAACGTACATATCCTCGGTGGCCCAGGTCTCTTCCACAGGCACTTCACAGCGTTTTCTCATTTTTTCATCCATATTGTTACCTCCAAAGTTGTAAATTTTCTCCATTATAGCACCAAAGGGGTAAAAAAGCAATCTTGCATTTACCGCTGTTTTATGGTAGATTGACTGCGGTGATAAAATGAAAAATAAGCTGATAGGCAATGTATATCTTATCATTGCCGTTTTGATTTGGGGCAGTACCTTCATTGCCCAAAGTGTGGGTATGGACAGCATTGGGCCTTTTACCTTTTTGGCTGTCCGTTGTTTCCTGGCGGTGGCCTTTCTTCTGCCGGTGATTGCCCTGTTTGAGTGGAAAGAGAGAAAACACTATTTCCGCAAATGGAAAGACAAAAAGCTTTGGATTGCCGGCTTTTTCTGTGGACTTTCCCTGTTTGTAGCATCTGCCCTGCAGCAAATAAGCCTTGTGGATACAGATGCGGGCAAGGCCGGGTTTTTAACTTCCCTTTATGTGG
Organism: Oscillospiraceae bacterium; assembly: GCA_015068165.1. Classification (GTDB taxonomy): domain Bacteria; phylum Bacillota; class Clostridia; order Oscillospirales; family Oscillospiraceae; genus Faecousia. Next base: position 5,473 of record SVKZ01000005.1, on the reverse strand, counting down.
TCCTTGTGCCGGTGATCGGCCTGTTTTTAGGGAAAAAGCCCACAGGTAATATGGTAATCAGCATTTTACTGGCGGTGGCTGGGCTATACCTACTCAGCTGTACGGGCCTAACGGCCATCCGCCCAAGCGATCTGCTTCTGCTCGGCTCTGCCCTTTCCTTTGCGGTGCAGATTACCCTTGTGGAACGGCTGGGAAAGGATTTGGACGGTCTACGGCTAAACACCATCCAATGCCTTGTGGCAGGGCTTTTGGCCTCAGTCTTTATGGTTTTTGTCGAAGAGCCGACGGTTGCGGCGGTTTTATCCTGTTACATTCCCCTACTCTATGCCGGTATTTTGTCCAACGGCATTGCCTACTCGATGCAGGTGTTAGGCCAGCAGTATGTGGAGTCCAACACCGCCTCCATAATTATGAGTATGGAGGGTGTAGTAGCGGCGGTGTGTGGCTGGCTGATTTTGCAGGAACAGATGACCTCTTGGGAGCTTTTGGGCTGTGGGTTGGTATTAACTGCGGTAATCCTGTCCCAAATTCCTCTCAAGCGAAAGAAATAAATTCACCCCCGACGGTTTTTCCGTCGGGGGGTATTTTTTAGATCGGATGCGGAAAAACCTCACCCACCGCTCCGCGGTCCCCCCTCCCCAAAGGGGAGGGTTATTTCTTGTCATTTTCGATGATGCGCTTCATAGCTTCGATGCCAACGCGGATGGTGCCGGAGGTATCCTCGGTCATCGGCATAAAAAGGCCTGCCTTTTCCCGTTCCTGATTCCAAACGGCGTGGAAGCAGCTGCCGCAGCGAACACCCAAGGCAGAGGCCACCACAAACAGCGCGGCGGATTCCATTTCGCTGGCCTTCACGCCAAGCCGTTTCCAAGACTCCCACTTTTGCAGCAACTCATAGGAAACGGGAGATTTTTCAGGCGAATGCTGACCGTAGAAGGAGTCTTTACACTGGACAACGCCGGTGTGCGTTTTATAACCCAGGTCCTCGCTGGCTGTTTTCAGCGCATAAGTTACATCAAAGTCAGGTACAGCAGGAAATTCTGCCGGGGCATACTCAAAGGAGGTATGCTCGAAGCGGATGGCACCGGTGGCAACCACCACATCCCCGGGCATTACATCCATATGGATGCCGCCGCAGGTGCCAATGCGGATAAAGGTATCTGCGCCGATGGCGGTCAGCTCCTCCATCGCTATGGAGGCGGAAGGACCGCCGATGCCGGTGGAACAAACAGAGACTTTTTCTCCGCAGAGGTATCCGGTGTAGATATTGTACTCCCGGTTCATTCCGATATGGACAGGGTTATCGAAATAAGAAGCAATGGCTTCACAGCGACCGGGGTCGCCGGGCAGGAACACATATCTGCCCACATCCCCCTCAGTGCAGCTAATATGGTACTGTTTTTCAGTTGCTTGCATAGAAAAACCTCCTTAAAATAGGCTGACTTGGTTGCTGTCCGGCAGCGAGCCAAATGCGCCTGCGTCTTTAAGCATTTGAATGTGGGTTTTCGATACCTTGGGGCAAGCAGAAGCCACTTCCTCAATGGAAATGAAATCTCTATTTTCCCTACCCTTCATTAAGTCCCAGGCGGCGCTTTCGCCAAGACCGGAAATAGATACAAACGGTGGGCGGAGCTTGCCGTCCTCAATGAGGAAGCGGGTGGCGTGGCTCTTATAAATGTCGATGGGCAGGAATTCAAAGCCACGGAGATAAAACTCGTAGGCAACCTCCAAGGTGGTGAGCAGATCGTCTTCCTTGTCCGTTGCGTTTTCGTTGGAGTCTATAGCCTTAATATGGGTCTTTACATCCTCCATACCGTTTGTCATCATCAGGGCATCAAAGCCGCCCTTTTGACTGCGGCGGTAGAAATAAGCCGCATAGAATGCCAGGGGGTGATTGACCTTAAACCAGGCGATGCGGAATGCCATCATAACATAGGCAACGGCGTGGGCCTTGGGGAACAGGTACTTAATCTTCTTACAGGACAGGATATACCAATCCGGCACACCGGCATCGATCATCTCCTGCTCTGCCCCGTCCGGCAGACCTCTGCCCTTACGGACAGACTCCATAATCTTAAAGGCCCGCTTTTCGGGAAGTCCCCGGGAGATGAGGTAAATCATAATATCATCACGACAGCCGATGGTCTGATCTACCTGGGCTGTTCCGGAGACAATTAAGTCCTTGGCGTTGCCCAGCCACACGTCCGTGCCGTGGGTGTAGCCGGAAATCCGCACCAAAAAATCGAATTTCTCCGGCTTGGTGTCCAAAAGCACCTCACGGGTGAACCGGGTGTTAAATTCCGGAACGGCTACCGCACCGGTAGGGCCGAGTATCGGGTCATTTTCATAGCCAAGCACCTTAGAGGATGTGAAAATGGACATCGTATCTTTATCGTCCAAAGGAATGGTCTTGGCATCCACCCCGGTATCGTCCTCCATCATACGGATCATGGTGGGGTCATCGTGTCCCAGCATATCCAGCTTCAGGAGGTTTTCTTCCATAGAGTGGTATTCAAAATGGGTGGTAATCTGGTCGGAATTGGGGTCGTCCGCCGGGTGCTGCACCGGGCAGAAATCCCAAATTTCGTTTTCCTGGGGAATGACGACCAGACCGCCGGGGTGCTGACCGGTGGTACGGCGCACACCTACACAGCCGGAAGCCAAGCGGTTCTCCTCTGCCCGGCTGACCACTTTATTTCGTTCATCCAGGAACTTTTTGGCATAGCCGAAGGCGGTTTTTTCCGCCACCGTACCGATGGTGCCTGCCCGGAAAACATGGGAGGACCCGAACATTTCCGTACAGTAGGCGTGGGCGCGGGCTTGGTATTCGCCGGAGAAGTTTAGGTCAATATCAGGAACTTTATCGCCACCAAAGCCCAAGAATGTCTCAAAGGGGATGTTAAAGCCGTCCTTTTCCATTTTTGCGCCACACTTGGGGCAGACCGCGTCAGGCAGGTCCGCGCCGCAGTTATAGCCCTCGGGCACATCCAAGACCGTGTGCTTACACTCTGGGTTTGGACAGCGGTAGTGAGGCGGAAAGGAGTTAACCTCCGTAATGCCGGAAAGGTAGGCAACGATGGAGGAACCAACAGAGCCTCGGGAGCCGACTAAGTAGCCGTTTTCTAAGGAATTTTGCACAAGGCGCTGGGCGGACATATAAATCACATCGTAGTGGCAGGAGATAATGTCATTTAGCTCTGTTTCCACACGACGGGTCATAGATTCCGGAGGATTATCGCCGTAAAGCCGGTGGAATTTGCCATAGACCAAGCTTTTCAGGTCCTCCACGGAATTTTCAATGGCAGGGGCGAACAGGTTATGGGGCACAGGCCGTACCGTATCGCACATATCGGCAATAAGATTGGGATTTTCGATAACCACTTCCCTTGCCTTTTCTTCGCCCAAGTAGCTAAATTCCCGGAGCATTTCATCGGTGGTACGCAAATACAGGGGGTTATCCTTGTCCGCGTCGTCAAAACCCTTGGTGGCAAGGAGAATATGACGGAAAATCTCGTCCTCCGGGTCTAAGAAATGGACATCGCCGGTGGCAACTACGGGTTTTCCCAGTCTGCGGCCCAGTTCCACAATCTGCCGGTTGCAATCCCGTAACTCGTCCTGAGAGGTAGCAATGGGGGCTTCGCCCTTTTTGCCCTCGTCTAACATAAAGCGGTTGTTGGACAGGGGCTGGATTTCCAAATAATCGTAAAAGCTTGCAATCCGTTCCAGCTCGTCCCAGCTTTTGCCGGCTAAAACAGCCTGATAGACCTCGTTGTTTTCACAGGCAGAGCCGATAATAAGACCCTCCCGGAGCTTTATAAGCTCGGACTTAAACACCCGGGGGAATTTCTTGAAATATTTGAGGTTCGCATCGGAGAGCAGGTGGTACAAATTCCGAAGACCCATTTGGTTTTTGGCAAAGATGACAATGTGCTGGCATCTTACGCTTTCTTTTCGCTGAATGGGGCGAAGGGAAAGCATTTTTTCATTGATGCTCTGCAAATCGAAAATGCCCTTTTCTTCCAGCAGCGGGAACAGCTTTGCCATAATCTGCCCGCAGATGAGGGCATCGTCCCCGGCTCTGTGGTGGTTAAACGCACCGAGGCCAAAGTGCTTGGCAACCAAATCCAGCTTAAATTTACCCAACTGGGGAACTAAGTTTTGGGTAAGGGTCAGGGTATCCGCCACAGTAAAATCGTGGGGAATTCCCAATTCATCACAAGCCCTTTGGATAAAGGTAATGTCAAAATCCGCATTGTGGGCAACCAGGGGGCGACCGCCGATAAAGTCCAAAAGCTGGGGCATTACGGCATCAATGGTGGGTGCGCCCTTTAGCATTACGTCTGTAATGCCGGTTAAATTGCTGGTTTCCCGGGAAAGGGGTTTCCGGGGGTCAACAAAGGTCTGGAAACGGTCCAGTTCCTCCCCTGCTTTCATTCTTACGGCGCCGATTTCGATAATTCTATCGTGGCGGGCATAAAGGCCGGTGGTCTCCAAATCAAGGGCGATATACTCCCCGCCAAAGGTCATATTGCCCTTGCCGCGCACCGCAAGGCGGTCGTCTACATCGTTTATGTAGTAGCCCTCGCAGCCGTAGAGGATTTTAATGGTTTCGTCCGTACCGGCGACCTTTGGCGCACCTTTCCAGTCCTCCACCGTGTGCAACGCTTCCGTAAAGGATTGGACACAGCCGTGGTCTGTGATGGCGATTGCCTTATGTCCCCAGCCCGCTGCCCGGTGGATTGCCTTATGCACATCGGTAAGGGCATCCATATTGCTCATATTGGTATGCAGGTGCAGCTCCACACGGCGGCCAAGCTCGCAGTTATCACTCCGGCTTTCCATTTTGCCGGGCATAATGGCATCGGGCTTTAAGACAAGCTCGCTGTCGTAGCGGTTGATTTCCAAGCGACCGCGGACACGGAGAACTTTGCCTATCTTTACCCCCTCTAAAATGGGCTTGGCTTCCCCTGCTTCCATAAAGCGGTTAATACGGACAGAGCCTAAATTGTCGGTCATATCAAAGGAAATGACCCAGGCGTTGCGCTTTTTCAGTTCCCGATGGTCGACGGCAAAAACCTTGCCCTCTACGATCACGCTGCCCATATCCAAATCCAGAGTATCCATAGGCGTGGCATCGCCCTTAAAGGGTCTGCCGAAAATGGCATCGGGTTTTGCTTCCCGCTTTTCCTTTTCCCGGAAAACGGGGGCAGGAATACTCTCCATCATCTCCCGGCGCATCGTTTCCATTGCCTTTTGCAGTTCCTTGCCCTCTAAAGCCGCACCGGTTTCAATGGCAATTCCCACAGAAATTCCGAAGCGGTCATTGAGGATGGTTCTTACCTGGGGCAGTACTTTTTCCAAAATATCCTTGCCGTTTGCCCGAAGGTGAACTTTCAGGGTCTGCCCTTCTATGGCATATTCCGCGCCGGCAAGGACGCCCCGGGCCATAGAGTTTTGGGAAACGAAAAGATCC
>SVKZ01000004.1 GCA_015068165.1 Oscillospiraceae bacterium | reverse complement strand
TTCCGATCTGCCCACATCGACCCCTACATTTTATTTTCCGGCTCTGCCGACACCTTAACTGTCAACTATCAACTCTCAACTATCAATTAAAAAGAGCAAGTCTTTCGACTTGCTCTTTTTCTTATTTCAGTAATGTCAACCGTTTCTGTTAAGCCTTTTCCCAAGCCTGGGTTTACTTACAGAGGCTTTGCGTTAGCCAGCAGGTAGGCTTCTGCCTCGGGGCACCACAGGTTGTTGTTTGCCTTGCACAGACGGTCCAGCTCCGCAAAGAGAGGATCGGTCTTGCCCTTCTCCTCAAACTCAGAAATAGCGGTCAGCGGCAGGTCGATCTGGGTATAAATCAGCTTCTTGCCGCCGGGAATCTTGGGCAGATTCAAGGTGGTGTCGATAACAGCATTCAAGCCGCCGATGTGGGTAACCAGCGCAGAGGGGTTGAGCTTGCCGGCATTCATCATCTCGATGGCTTCCTGCATATCGTTGGTGTTGCCGCCGGAGGTGCCAACTACGTGGGTGTAGAGATAGTGGACATTGTACCAGTTGAAGGGAGCCTTAAACTGGCTATCGGTAGGACCGGCGAAGAAGTTCAGGCAGCCGTCAAAGCCCAAAATATCGTCCGCCTGCTCAATAACAGGTCTAACGGGAGCAAAGCAGACCACATCGTCATAGCCTGTGCCGCCGGTAAGAGAGCGCAGGTACTCGGTAGCGTTTTCCATCCGGGTATTGACATAGTGCAGCTCGATGCCGTACTTGGCAGCTTCCTCCACGGTGTAAATGGAAGCGGCGCGGGCAAGACGTGCTTCGTCAATATCCGTAACCACCAGCAGACTGGGACGGCGGTCGCAGTGGATTGCGTAGTCAATGGCAGCCAGGCCCATAGGACCGACGGAAGCAAGCAGTGCCATCTTGCCACCCTCCTTAATGCCCATCTCGTGGACATAAGAGCCGGCCTTGGTATGGTACATAGCGTGGAAAGTGCCGATAACACAGCTCAGAGGCTCAGCCAGGGATCCGTAGTAGTATGTATCAGAGTTGTAGGGCAGCAGGCAGTTTTCTAACAAAGTCTCAATCGGTATGTTGCCGTACTGGGCGTCGCCGCCGCAGAACTCATAGGAGTAGCCGGGAGCCATTTGAGAGCCCTTGTGGAAGTGGGCAGGCTGGATTACAAACTTGTCGCCCACGTTATACTTATGCTTCCAATTTTCACCAACCTCCACAATATCACCGCAGAACTCGTGGCCTACAACGGTGGGGGTCAGGTCGCAACGATCGGGAACGCGCTTGTGGTCGCCACCTTCAACAGCAGCCTTGTAGCTGGACATGCATATACTGTCGGAAACAATCCGGACACGGACCCCGTCAGGGCCGATTTCGGGAAGCTGGACATCGTCCAGTCGCAGGTCCATTTTGCCGTGGATACGAACAGCTTTGGTATTCATAGTTAATTCCTCCATATATAAATAATTTACTGTTTTCGTGTTTTATGAGTTTCCAGGTTGCTTCAATGAGAATCGCAAATTTAGGGGCTTCCATCGCCCGGATAGCCAAGCTCTTCCGGGTGTGTTGCCAGCACCGTCTTTACGCCCTCTTTATACAGTGCCTCAGCAGTGCCCTTATCAAAGCCACGGCAGCACCGGCAAGATGGCCATAACCAACGGAGCAGTTATGTATGTTTGCTTTTGCGATCGCGGCTCGTTGTGCCATATCCACGCTCATAAATAACACGCCCAAATCCTTTGGAGCGAAATGAGATATGGTTTTTGGCCTCCTATAACAAACCTAAAATATTGCATATATATTATAACATATTTTCATCATAAAACAATAGTTAGTTTTAAGTTTTTTATGAATATGTGCATATAAAAACGCCCAAAGGTGCGGCTTACTGTATTTTGGAAAAAACACGGCAAAATAACCGCCATTTTAAGAAAATAGTACTTGACAAACGAGGTCGTGATGGCTATAATAAGCGTGTTCTGTTTGAGCTGCCGGCATAGCTCAGTCGGTAGAGCAGCTGATTTGTAATCAGCAGGTCGGGGGTTCGAGTCCGTCTGCCGGCTCCATTCAGACTGCTACCGCAAGACTTGAACAATCAAATGCAACGCGGATGAGCGTTGCCGGCGAGGGCTTGACCGAGCCGAACCTTGATTAAACGAGTCCGTCTGCCGGCTCCAGACAGGCTGTGGTCGTAACGCTCAAACGATCAACTTAATATGGGGGAGTTCCCGAGTGGCCAAAGGGGACAGACTGTAAATCTGCTGCGTATCGCTTCGATGGTTCGAATCCGTCCTCCCCCACCAGAAAACACCGCTTGCAATGCAAGCGGTGTTTTCAACTATGTGCGCCTTTCGGCGCGTGATGTTGCGCTTCGCCCCGTGATGTTGCTGTGCAGTGATGTTTGCTTCGCAAGTGTTTCCGCGCACTTGACTTCACTTTTGCAAAGCAAAAACATCACTATGCCAACGGCATAACATCACATCGGCATCAGCCGATACTTCATTATAACCATATGTCTCACATTCCCCTCTCCAAGCAGAAATGAAAATGCAAACGAATCCGTCCTCCCCTGCTTCGATAGCCGTGGCTTCGCCGCAGCGAAGCGAATCCGTCCTCTCTGTCAAAACAGCAAAGCAGTAAATACCTCTTAAATTTAGTGCTTCCCTATCTTTATTTTGGCTTGTTATTGTATTATAATGAAATAAAGAGAATCTTGCCTATGCTTGAAGGGATACCCGATTATGAAACAAAAGAATTACAAAAAGACACTTTTTGCCTGCGAGCTCGGATTTGTTACGCAATCCATTTCCGCAAATTTTACCCCCTTGTTATTTTTAACCTTCAAAAATACATACGGAATTACCCTTGATAAAATCGCAATCATTCCCCTGGTGTTTTATTTGACGCAATTGCTCGTGGACCTTGCCGCCACCAAATACGCCGACAAGATCGGCTATCGCACCTGCGTTTTAGCATCTCAGGTATTATCGGCCTTCGGTCTGATCCTGATGGCAATTTTACCGGATATTCTCCCTGTGCCCTTTATCGGTATTTTAATTTCCGTAGTGCTTTATGCAATGGGAAGCGGTCTGATCGAAGTTTTGGTAAGCCCCATCGTTGAAGCCTGTCCCTTTGAAAACAAAGACGGAACGATGAGTATGCTCCATTCCTTCTACTGCTGGGGCGCAATGGGTGTCATTTTAGGCTCTACCCTCTTTTTTGCGGCATTCGGTATAGAGAATTGGAAAATACTGACTTTCATTTGGGCGCTGGTCCCGTTGTACAACACCATTAATTTCATTAACTGCCCTATCGAGCGATTGATCGAGGACGGTGAGGGTATGGGTGTTCGCGGGTTGCTGAAAACGCCTATCTTCTGGCTGATGATCCTGCTTATGGTATGTTCCGGCGCATCGGAAGCAACGATGACGCAATGGGCATCGGCATTTACCGAAGCTGCCATCGGTGTATCCAAAACCGTTGGTGATTTAGCAGGTCCCTGTCTGTTTGCAATGTTTATGGGTTTGACCCGTATGCTCCACGGAAAATTCAGCGAAAAACTGGATTTGACCAAGGTTATGCTTTTCTGCGGAATTATGTGCGTTGGTTGCTATTTGTTGGCTTCCCTGTCCACATTGCCGATTTTGGGTCTTGCAGGCTGTGCCCTTTGCGGTTTGGCTGTTGGTATTATGTGGCCGGGCTCTGTAAGCATCTCCGCCCAGCAATGCCCCCGGGGCGGAACGGCAATGTTCGCATTTTTGGCCTTAGCCGGTGATTTAGGCGCTACAGCAGGTCCTACTTTGGTAGGAAATCTTTCCGAAATGGCAGGTGGTGACCTTAAAACAGGACTCTTTGTTGCGACATTGTTCCCCATCATATTAGTTGTCGGATTAATTATATTAAACAGCTTAAAAAAAGCCGGCAAACAGCCATCATAACCGCTCAAAACCAGCCGAAAGGCTGGTTTTGTTGTTTGGTGCGGGAGAATATAAAATAGAAAAGAGTTCTGCTTGATTCTGTCCTCCTTGCGTGTTTTCGCGTGTTATTCTTCTGCCTCCTCCCCGATCTCAGAAAGTAAATCCATCTTCAAAACCCACTTAAGAAGTTCTTTGGTTAAATACTGTTTTTTCACAAAACGCGCTTCCGGATTTTCTCCCGGTTCAAAGCTGTCGCAGATTTTCTGATAAGACTTTTTGCTTTTGTGCCGCATCAGCATACAATGCCCGCAGAACACCCGCACAAATCCCGTCTCGTCTAACCTATAATGCTGGCAAAAATGCTTGCAGTCCTTGCAAAATTTCTCTTCCATATGATCACCTCTCTGTTTGATTACCATATTATAAGGTCATATGTAGCCTAAGTCAAGCATAATTTAGGTCATATATGATATTTTTATTTCAAGACAGGAGGTAGAACTATGGAATACTGGCAAAGATTGAAAGGTTTACGGGAAGATAGCGATAAAACGCAAAAGGAAATTGCAGAGGTTTTAGGCACGGAACAATCCTACTATGCAAAATATGAAAACGGCAAACGCCCTCTGCCCATAGATCGTCTAAAGGTATTATGCGAATATTACAATGTAAGTGCTGACTATATTTTAGGTCTATCCGAAAATTTACCCTACGGACATAGCGTTACCAAGCAAAAAAGTAGAATTCATAAATAATCGACCGCACCAAAGCCTCCCTCTGACGAGGGAGGTGGCCGAGCGCAAGCAAGGTCGGAGGGAGAGAACAAACCTTCTCTTTTCTCTCCCTCAGTCAAAAATCGGTTCCGAAGTTCCGATTTTTGCCAGCTCCCTCGTCAGAGGGAGCCTTTTTCGTCCGCCCTGCGGACACCATAATTGTCAACTTTCAACTCTCAATTATCAACTAAAAAGCCCGACAGCAACTGCTGTCGGGCAATTCTTTTAGAACGGATAGGCTGCCTCGTCGCAGATCAGCACCACATTGGGGTGGAACTGCAAAATGGAAGCCGGCACCTGGGGATCTACAGGACCCCAGAAGGTCTTGCGCAGGATTTCTCTCTTATCTGCGCCGGTAACCACCATCACGATGTTCTTAGCCGCCATAATGGTGCCGATGCCCATAGTAAAGGCCGACTTAGGCACATCGTCAATGGAGTCAAAGAACCGCTTATTGGCATCAATGGTCATCTCTGTCAGCTTTACCTCGTGGGTCATAGTCGGGAAATGGTCATCGGGCTCATTAAAGCCGATATGACCGTCGTGGCCAATGCCCAAAAGCTGCAGGTCTACCCCGCCCCACTCTTCGATCTTTGCTTCGTATGCGGCGCACATCGCATCCACATCCGTTGCCAAACCGTCGGGAACGATGGTGTTCTCGGGCTTGATAGAAATGTGATTAAACAGATTATCCTGCATAAACTTGCGGTAGCTCTGCTCGTGGTCGGGAGCAAGACCCTTATACTCGTCTAAGTTAGCGGAACGGACACGGGAGAAGTCGATCTTTCCTTCCTTCTCACGCTTTGCCAGCTCCCGGTACAGAGGCAGGGGTGTAGAACCGGTAGCAAGACCGATCACGCAGGCAGGCTTGGTTTGAATCATAGCCTCAAACTGATCAGCCGCCACAACGCCCATTTCCTCAGGATTTTTCACAACAATTACTCTGGAATGAATCATGGTAGAATACCTCCTAAAAATTTTTTACCCTTAAATTTTACTACTATAAAAAACAGATGTCAAGAATTTTATACGTTCTTACACTCTTCAATCTCCGGAAGCCACAGACCGGCAAATGTCCCGGCAGTTTCTTCCACCTGATGTCGCAAATCAAAGAAATCCTGCTCTTTTTCCGGTAAATGGACAATCACCACCGTCTTTGGGGAAAGGGCCATCACCTGCGCCCAGGAAAGTACCGTATTTGCATAGGCATAGGGGGCAATCAGTACATCAGGACGGGGAAATTTTTCCAATTTCTTCAACTGCATAGGCGATGCGTCCCCCATAAACCAAACTGTCTTGCTTCCCTCGATTACATAGCTCATATGCACAAGACCTAATTCAGCTTTTCCCAAATGCCGGGTCTCCACTGCCGTTATCCCCACATCCCCTACCCGCACCTGCCCGGCAGGCAGGGACGCCGGCCCAAGAATGGGCCGGCGTTTGTAGGTTTGATATGGGAGAAGGAGCGCCTGACTGCAGTGATCAGCGTGGCAATGGGTAAATGCCAGCAGATCCGGCGGCGCGTCAAGCAACTGCTCTACAATATGGGGCGGTGTGGGAAGATACCCATCCACCCGATCGCAAAGACCGTCCAGCAAAATAGACACGCCATCCAGCCTCAGCAGGACACCTGCATTGGCTATGCGCTGTATCTCCATAGGTGCTTACACGCCTTCCTTGGCGCGACGCAGAGCCTCTGCCTCAGTACAACCGGTGGTGGAAACACGGCCTTCCAGAGGGACAAGCTTGTCGTTGATGGCATCGATGATCCAGCTTGCCTGGGGGAAGAAGAACTCGTCAAACTCGAAGGGAGGTGTGATCCAGTTCTTCGCACCGATCACAACGGGAGGTGCATCCAGATCGTCGAAGCACAGATCCGTCAGTGTCTTAGCCACGTCGTTCATAAAGCAGCCTCTTGCGCAGGCATCGGATACCAGAATCACCTTGCCGGTTTTCTTGACAGACTCGATAATCTTGGTGTAGTCCAGAGGTACGAGAGAGTGGAGGTTAATCACATCTGCTTCCATACCGTACTTTTCGGAGAGCTCCTTGGCCGCATCCATAGCCCGGTACAAAACAGCGCCGATGGTCAGGATGGTAACGTCCTTGCCGTCCCGAACCTTATTTACATCACCAATGGCGATCTCGTAACGCTCAGCGGGAACACCACCCTCGTGGAACTGCTCGCCCACGTCGTAAATTCTCTGGCTCTCGAAGAAGACCACGGGGTCAGTACCCTTCAGTGCAGTCTCCATCAGACCCTTAGCCTCCCAAGGTGTTGCGGGGAAGCAGACCTTCAGGCCGGGGATGTGCGCACAAAGTGCGGTCCAGTCCTGAGAGTGCTGTGCGCCGTACTTAGAACCGACGGAAACACGGAGCACCAAAGGCATCTTCAAAATGCCGGCGGACATAGACTGCCACTTGGACATCTGGTTGAAGATTTCGTCGCCTGCACAGCCGATAAAGTCAGCGTACATCAGCTCTACCAGTGCGCGGCCGCCGGACAGAGCGTAGCCAACAGCAGTACCGACGATAGCGGCCTCTGCCAGAGGAGAGTTAAAGATACGGCAGTGAGGCAGAGCGTCCATCATACCGCGGTAAACTGCGAATGCGCCACCCCAATCACGGCAGTCTTCACCGTAAGCGATCAAAGTAGGATCTTCATAGAAGCGATCCCAAATGACCTCGGAGATACCGTCCCGCAGGTTATACAGCTTCATCTTGGAAACGGGCTTGCCGTCAGCGCCGATGGGGCTGCGCTCCTTGGACTTGATCTTCTTGTAGCCTTCTGCCTCTTCCTTGGGAACAGTAACCTCGGGCTCGCGGTCGTCAAATGCCACAACCTGCTCATTGGAGTACATCAGGCGCTCAACCACCTGAGGATCTTTCTTAAAGTCGCAGTAGGGGCTGATCTCTACATCAGCGGCAGCCTTGCAGATCATAGTCATACGGGCCTTGGTCTCTTCCAGAATGGCGTCGATCTCTTCCTGGGTTGCTACGCCTGCTTCCACAAGGCTTGCAGGGTAAGTGGTCAGCGGATCAAATTCCTTCCAGGCGTCCATCTCTTCCTTGGTGCGGTAGGCGTTCTGGTCGGAAACGGAGTGGCCGGAGAAGCGGTAAGTAATGGTCTCCAGCATCACGGGGCCCTGGCCGTTGCGCAGAAGCTCCAGCTTCCGCTCCATCGCGTCAATGACTGCCAGGGGGTTGAAGCCGTCCACAGTCTCGGCGTGGAACTGGGTGGGGCTTACACCGGAAGCAATCCGGCTCATACAGCCCTGACCCATGGTCTCGCCACGGGTCTGGTCGCCCATACCGTAGGAGTTATTGAAGATATTATAAAGGATGGGCATACCGTCATTGTGGCTCTCCCACAATGTCTTATACTGGTCCATAGCGGAGAAGTTCAGTGCCTCCCAAACAGGACCGCGGGCCATAGAAGCATCACCGATGTTACAGACAACGATGCCCTTCTTATTGTTGACCTTCTTATACAGCGCAGAGCCGGTGGAGATGGTAGCAGAGCCGCCAACGATTGCGTTGTTGGGGTAGATACCGAAGGGCAGGAAGAATGCGTGCATAGAGCCGCCCATACCCATATGGAAGCCGGTCTCACGGGCAAAAATCTCAGACAGTGTACCGTAAAGGATGAAACGGATAGCCAGCTCCTTTACATCCTTCGTTTCGCCCAGACGCTGGGTAGAACGGAGGCACTTACCTTCCAGGAAGGTCTCCATAACGTTCATCAGCTGCTCGTCGCTCATCTTGTTGATGGTGGACAGGGCCTTTGCAAGGATTTCGGAGTGGGAGCGGTGAGAACCGAAAGCAAAGTCGTTCTCATCCAGCAGGTAAGCCTGACCGACACAGGCAGCTTCCTGACCGATGGACAGGTGGGCAGGGCCGGGATAGGTGTGGTCAACGCCGTTGTAGCTGCCCTGGGTCTTGATCAGGTTCAGCATGGTCTCGAACTCACGAAGCACGGTCATATCCCGGAAAATCCGAACCAAGTCTTCCTTTGTGTAACGGCCGGACTTCAGCTCGTCAGAAATCGTCTTATTGTACTGGTTAACGGGGATCTCATTGAAGCTTACCGCACTGGCGGCACGCACTTCCTTGGGATCCACAAATAAACTTTTAGGCATTTTTATATTCCTCCTTAAATATGGAAAATAGCTTCACGAATCATTTCAGCAACAGTGGGGTGCGGGAACACCAGCTTTTTCAGCCGTTCGGGGTTCATTTCCGTATCCACCATCATTGTAGCGGTCATAATAATCTCAGAGGCGTAGGAGCCGACCATATGACAGCCCACCAAGCGGTTGCGGTCTGTGTCCACCACCAGCTTGATAAAGCCCTTGCCGCCGTTTGTCTCCGCCAGATAGCGACCGGCGTAGGACATAGGCAGTTTTACCTCTTTGACCGTCATTCCCTGCTTTTCCGCATCAGCCTTGCTATAGCCAACGGAGGCTACCTCGGGGTCGGTGTAGATGACCGCAGGAATTACATTGTAACGCATTTCGTCATGCTTACCCAGCATATGGTTCACAGCCACCTCGGCTTCCCGATAAGCGGTGTGGGCCAGCATAGACTTGCCGTTGCAGTCGCCGATGGCATAGACATTTTGCACCGTGGTGCACATATGCCGGTCGGTAACAATCGCGGCTCTGTCCATTTGCACATTCAGCGTCTCCAGACCGATGCCCGCAGTGGCGGGACGGCGGCCGGCAGACAGCAGAACCTTGTCGCAGGCAAGCTCCTTTTTCTCCCCGTTTTCTTCGTAAATCACGGATTTTTCCTTTATCTCCAGCACCTTGCAGGAGAGCTTGAAGGTCATATTCCGCTTTTCAAAGCTATCGGTGAGAACCTTGCAAATTTCAGGGTCAGTTGCACCGGCAATTTTCGGCATCATTTCAATAACGGTTACAGGAACGCCTACAGATGCAAAATAGTAGGCCATTTCCAAACCGATAACGCCGCCGCCGATAACCACCAGCTCCTTGGGAAGCTCTTTCAGATCCAGAACCTCCCGGTTGGTAACTACAAAGCCACGCGCTAAGCCTTCCTTCAGGCCGGGCACAGGGGGAACCACCGTCTCCGAGCCGCTGGCAACAGCCAGACGGCGGCCGGTGTAGGTTTCGCCGTTTGCTTTTACTGCAAAGCCCTCGTCCGCACGGCCTTCAATCACCGCATCTCCGGTGATAACCGTAACCTTGTTGGCGCTCATAGTTGCGCCAACGCCGGAAACCAACGCTTTTACCACTTTATTCTTCCGCTCAATCACCTTGGCGTGGTCAAAGGCAACGCCGGTGGCCGTTACGCCGTAGGCTTCGCTTTCCTTTGCGTGGCGATACATTTTGGAAGAGTTCAGGAGGGTTTTGGTGGGAATACAGCCTTCATTAAGGCAAGTACCGCCAAGGGCTCTCTTTTCAAACAGCGCAACCTTCAGCCCACCCTGCGCGGCCCGCTCGGCACACAAGTAACCACCGGGGCCACCGCCAATTACCAGTAAGTCGAAAATTTCCACAGGCAACTCCTTTTACTTAGACAGCAGAACGGTGAAGTTCTCCAAGTTGAAGGCCAACTCCTTCTGGAACTTAGCGGCGGGTGTACCGTCCACAGCACGGTGGTCGTAGGTCAGGCTCAGGCCCATAGCGGGATAAATCTGGATGGAACCGTCAGCGCCCTTGCGTACACGGTCGATGGTACCGCAAACGCCCAGAATACCGGTCTGAGGAGGATTGATAACAGGGGTAAAGGACTCAACGCCCATATTGCCCAAGTTGGAGACAGTAAAGCTGCCGCCGGAGAGCTTGTCGGGGTTGATGTTGCCTTCACGGCACTCAGCGGCCAATGCCTTAACCGCCTGAGAGATTTCCAGCAGACTCATCTCGTCTGCGTGGAAGATGGTGGGAACCATCAGGCCGCGGGGCGTATCTACAGCCACGCCCAGATTGACATGATTGAAAATGCGGATGGAATTGTCATCCAGCATATTGGCGTTGAGGTCGGGGTGATTGAGAAGTGTCCGGGAGACAGCGTACAAAACAATATCGCCCAGGGTGATGCCTGCGTACTCGCCGCCGGCGGCCTTGAGAGCCTTGCGGTAGTTCATAATAGCGGTGGCATCGAAGGAGGTGTTGTGGGTCAGCTGTGCCATGGTGTGCAGAGAGGTGGTCATGGACTTGCTGATCGCACGGCGGATACCGCTGAACTTCACATCCTTGTACTCCTCCACAGCAGGTACAGCAGCGGCAGCGGCAGCGGCAGCGGCAGCGGCAACAGCAGGAGCCGCTGTAATATAAGCTGCAGGATTCTCCATCACCTTGCGGATATCCCGCTCGATGATACGGCCGTTAGGACCGGTACCGGTAGCCATAGAAGCATTGACACCTGCGCTTTCAGCCAGCTTTGCAGCTCTGGGAGAAATGGCAGCACCGGAGCCAGCGGCAACAGCAGGTGCGGCAACGGGTGCAGCCTCTACAGCAGCGGCAGGCGCAACCTCGGCGGGAGCGGCTTCCATAGGTGCAGCGCCGGGCTTCAGGCAATCGGTGGGCTCACCGTGAGGGCCGACTGCACAGACATTTTCCATACAGGGTACTTCGTCGCCCTCTTCAAAGAAGATGGCCAGCAGCTCGCCTTCGGCAGTGGACTCGCACTCGAAGGAAGCCTTATCGGTTTCATAAGTAAAGAGGATGTCGCCAACCTTAACCTGATCGCCGATTTTCTTGACCCACTCACCAATGATACAGCTCTCAACCGTAATACCGGCCTTGGGCATAATCACAGCACTGGCCTTGGTGTTGCAAGCAGCAGCGGCAGCAGGTGCGGCAGCGGCAGGCGCAGCTGCGGGAGCAGCAGCCTCTGCAGGTGCGGAAGAGCCGCCCTTAAGTGCGGAGCAATCTTCACCGGGTGCGCCGATGCCGCACACGTTTACGAGGCAGGGTACTTCGTCGCCTTCCTCGAAGAAGATTTCCAGAAGGGTACCTTCTGCGGTGGATTCACATTCAAAACTTGCCTTGTCCGTCTCGTAGGTAAACAGAACGTCGCCGATCTTAACCTGATCGCCAACCTTCTTTACCCACTCGCCGATGATACAGCTCTCGACGGTGATGCCCGCTTTGGGCATAATTACTGCATTTGCCAAAATAGTTCCTCCTTATGGACATAGTTTTTGTTATAGCTTGTTAATTATAACACAACCTAACAACCCCGTCAACTGATATTTCTCAAAAAGTTTGCATTTGGATGATTTTTTCTTTCGCCCCCTCTCTCCTTTTTCCATTTTTCCTGATCATCAACTAAAAAAGCTGCCCTCGGGCAGCTTTTTTACAGTATTTTCACATTGGCTTTTTGCGCGGCTTCCAGGAAAGCCCCGGGAATATCGCTTTCCGTAACCACATAATCCACATCCCCCAGCCGGGCGAATGTGTAGGGCATCAGACTGTTAAACTTATCGCTGCCGCACATCAACACACTGGTATGGGCCTTTCGGATGGCCAGCCGTTTTACCAGCATATCCGCCTCTGTACCGCAGGTAAAGCCCGCATCCACACTACAGCCGGACACCCCGATAAATGCCATATCAATGTTCATTTTTTCCAACATTTCCAAGGTGTTTTGGCCGGAAACCGCCAAATTCTTCCGGTTGATCAGGCCACAGCACAAGGTAACCACAGGATTATGGAGCCGGCAAAGCTCAATGGCAATGCTGGGGCCTGTGGTGATAATATTCAAATTGATATCCGGCAGATTCCGGGCGAGCATCAAATTGGTGGTACTGGCATCCAGAAATACAGAGGTATGGGGCTGGAGTAGCGCCATCGCCTTATCGGCAATGGTCCGCTTGCCGGTGTTATTCTCCCGCATACGCACATTGAACTCCGGATCTCCTGTATGGCGCACAGACTTTGCGCCTCCCCGGAATTTCACCAGAACTCCCCTGCTTTGCAGGGCATCCAGATCCCGGTGGAGCGTCATCAACGACACATCCGGCAACAGCGCCTGAAGCTCCCGGATGGTAGCGACATTATTCTTTTCCACATATTCTTTGATTCGTTCCTGTCGAATGTTAAGCATCGCTGTCTCCTATGTTATTTATCACTTTTATAACATAGAATATAACATCTTATCTCACATTTTGTCAATCGCTAATTTACTTTATTTACAAAATCCGCAGATTTCGCCATAATTAAGCAGAAATACAGTTGCATTTTCCCAGTCATTCCGCTATAATAATCAGGTAAAGCGCTATCAATTTAGCATTTTTTAACATTGTGAAAAGGAGCGTCTGTAAATGATTATTACGCAAAAGAAACCCATAGAAGAAGTTATGGCTATGGTAGGCAATGCCAAGACCGTTGCCATCGTGGGTTGCGGCAGTTGTGCCACTGCCTGCCAAACCGGCGGTGAACCCCAAATCGCAGAGCTGACCGCTGTTTTGGAGCAGGCCGGTAAAAAGGTCGTTGCCACTACCGTCTGCGACTACTGCTGTATGAATTTGGGCGTTAAAGCCAAGATGAAAGCCATCAATGCCGCAAACCCTGACTGCGTCATCTGCATGAGCTGTGGCGACGGTGTACAGTGCGTGGCAAAAAATGCCGGTACTGCCCCTGTCTATCCCTCTAACGACACTATGTACTTAGGCGAAGCTGTCCGTTTCGGTGTTTGGGAAGAAGCCTGCCGTTTCTGCGGTCAGTGTGTCCTTGGCCAGACCGGTGCTATCTGCCCCATCACCCAGTGCGCCAAGAGCCTTGTAAACGGCCCTTGCGGCGGTCAAAAGAACGGCAAGTGCGAGGTTAATCCCGAAAACGATTGTGCTTGGATTAAGATTTATGAGCGTCTGCAGGCCACAAACCAGCTGGATAAGCTGATGCAGACCCGGGACGACAAAGGCTATGCGCAGGTAGCCTATCCCAGAACTATCAGCCTGAGGGGGAAGAAATAATGAGCGTATTAAAGGAAGTACTGGAATCCGGCAAGTTTGGCGTTACCGCCGAGATGGCGCCCCCTAAGGGCTATGACTTTACCGAGCAGATGGAGGCCGCTGAGGTTCTCCGCGGCAAAGTTCACGCCGTAAACGTTACCGATATGCAGTCCGCTTGCCTAAAGGCAACAGGCCTTGGTCTTTGCATTAAGCTCAAGCAAGCCGGCTTAGAGCCTATTTTGCAGATGACCGGCCGGGACCGCAACCGTATGGCGCTGATGGGCGATGCACTGGCTGCCGCCGGCTTCGGTATTGATACGATGCTGGCTCTCACCGGCGACCACCCTGTGGTTGGCGACTGCAAAGATACCAAGCCCGTTTACGATCTGGACTCTGTTGGTATTTTGAAGATGCTCTCCCGTATGGAAGAGACAAACTGCGACTGCGGCGGCAACGAGATCGCCGGCGGCGCTCCCAAGTTCTACAAGGGCGCGGCAGTTACTCCCTTGTATGAGCCTATGTTCCTGCAGATCAACAAGCTCCGCCAGAAGGTGGACGCAGGCGCGATGTACATTCAGACCCAGGGTATTTTTGACCTGGATGTGCTGAAGCGTTTCCTGGAAATGGTGGACAAGGCCGGTATCAAGACCCACATTATGGCCGGTATCATCCCCCTCAAGGGCGCTGGCGGTGCAAAGTATATGAACGAGAACGTTCCCGGCATTGCCGTTCCTCAGGATATGATTGACCGCCTGGCCGCCGCTGCCGCAGAGGGCAAGGAAAAGGGTATCAAGGGTCTGCCCGCAAAGCTGGGTATGGAAATGGCCGCGGAAATGATCGCCAAGATCAAGGACGAGAAGCTGTGCGACGGTGTCCACGTTATGGCCATCGGTGCAGAAAAGAATGTTCCTACCATTTTGGACTTGGCCGGTATTACCGTGTAATAACATAAGAAGCCACCCAATCGGGTGGCTTCTTTCTTATTATTATAGACTTAAACCTGATAAATTCCGTCTGCGGGGACAGATAAACTGCTCCCATAATAGGCCGTCATCAGTTTGACCAAATTTTCCGCATCGCTGACCCCCGCCGTCTCATAGCAGGAATGCATGCTCAGCTGGGCAAGGCCAATATCCGCCGACAGCACAGAAACGTGAGAAAGGGAAATATAGCCCAAAGTCGACCCACCGGGCAGATCCGCCCGATTGTAGTAGGTCTGCACCGGCACATCCGCCTTCTTGGCAATCGCCCGGATCATCGCACCGGAAACACCGTCCGTGGTGTATTTTTGCGCCGCATTGAATTTCAGCACCACACCGCCGCCAATGAGGGGGGCATTGGGGGGATCAGCCAGCTCGGGATGGTTGGGATGGAGTGCGTGGCCGTTGTCAGCAGACACCATAAAGGACTGGGAGAGCAACTTTTTCAGATTCCAGCCCATAGATGCGCAAATGCGCTGGAGGGTCGCCTCCAAAAAATCGGATGCCGCACCCTGTACAGAGCCGGAGCCTACCTCTTCACTGTCGAAAATACACAGCACCGGCACACTGCCACTCTCACCTGCCCCCAGGAAACCCTCGGTGCAGGCCCAGGCACAGGCAAGATCGTCAATGCCTTGCGCAGAGATATATTCCCGGTCAATGCCCCAAATTTTGGCATTTTCCCGGACATAGAGGAACAAATCCTGACCCAAAAGCTTGCCCCCGGCAGTTTTTTCCAGCAGAGTAGTCAGCTTCCCCTTGGCATCCTTGCCACCGATGAGCGGCAGAACGTCCACAGCCGGATTCCACTTATAGCCGTCATTTGCCGCCCGGTTCATATGGATGGCAACATTGGGAATCAGCAGCAAATCCCGGTCAATATCCAGAAGCTTACTTTCAATGCCCCGTTCCGTCTCTACCAGCACCCGACCGGCCAAAGACAGTGTCCGATCCAGCCAGGGAGCAATCAGCATACCGCCGTAGCGCTCCACGGAAAGCCGGGTGTACTTCCCCTCCAGCTCGCCGTTTTCCTTGAGCTTAAAGGTGGGACGGTCGGAATGGGCAGCGGACATCATAAAGCCGCAGGGCGTTGCCACCGGCACACGAAAGGCCAGTATGGCGCTTCCACCCCGGGTAAGGTAGTACTTACCCCCGGGGGTAAGCTTCCAGTCTGCCCCTTCGGAAAGGGGCTGATACCCGGCAAATACCAATTCTTTTTTCAGGTAATCCACAGCGTGATACGCACTGTGGGCATAGTCCAAAAACTGACAAAGCTTTTCCATATTATGCCTCCACAAGCTGGCAGAACAGGTCGATCTGGTCAGCGATGGTCTGCAGGGCAGACGCCCAGAAGGCCTTGTCTGTCAGGTCGATATCTGCCACCTTTGCGGTGTCCTCCGCGGTGGCAATGGGGGTGGTGTAAAGGAGCTTTTTGTACTTGGGAATGAAGCTTGCGCCCTCTTTTTCATACTGGGCATACAGACCCCGGGCAAACAGACCGCCAAAGGCATAGGGGAAATTATAGAAGGTCGGGCCGTAATAATGGCTCTTGCAGACCCACATATAGGGGTGCTGACAATCGGAATCTAAGCCATCGCCGTAGCTCTGGCGCTGAGCCTCCTCCATAAAGCCGCAGAGGGTATCGGCGTCCATAAACTTATTTTCCCGGTTTGCAAAGACCATTGCCTCAAAGCGGTAACGGGAGTAAATATCGCAGATGATCTGGGTGGCATCCTGGAGCTGGCTCTCGATCAGGGCGATCTTCTCCTCCTTATCGGCGGCCTTTTGGATGGCGGAAGCCATCACCACGCACTCATTAAAGGTAGAAGCAGTCTCCGCAACAGGCATAGAGTAGTCCTTATTCAGGGGACGATGTTCCCGAATGCACTGATTGTGGAAAGCGTGTCCCAGTTCGTGGGCCAAGGTAACCACATCGGAGAATGTACCGTCAAAGTTAGTCAGAATCCGGCTCTGTCCAATGGCCTCCACGCCTGCGCAGAACGCGCCACCTACCTTACCCTCTCTGGGGTAGAAGTCGATCCATTCATTGTCAAAGGCATCGGCAACCATATCCGAAAGCTCCTTGTCAAACCCTGCGTACAGATTCACAAGGTAATCCCGAGCCTCCTCAGCGGTAAATTTCGTAGAGGTACTCCCCATAGGGGCAAAGAGGTCATACCAGGGAAGACCGTTTTCATGTCCCAAAGCCTTTGCTTTGGCCTTCAGGTACTGCCAGAATTTCGGCAGATAGTCGTCCATAGCAGAGAGCATAGCCTCTAAGGTCTCTTTCTTCATTAAGGAGTTTTCCAAGGTGCGCTCCAAGGGAGACGCATAGCCCCGGAGCTTGCAGTCGGAGATGGTCTCCAGTTTAATGGAGTTTAGGGCGAAGGCCACCGCATCCCGAATCCGCTCGTAGCAGGCAATCTCTGCTTCATAAGCATCCATACGCACCTGGGCATCGGGATCGTACGCCAAATTCCGCACAGAGGGCAGATTGATGGTGGTATCCCGGTAGGAAACCGGCACAGTAGAGGTCAGATAAGACTGCAAATCGCTCCAAGCATTGCCGCCGGAGAGGTGCATTCTTGCCATAATCTCCTCCCCCCGACCGGCAAGGAGATACTTGCTGTCTCGGGCGATATTCTGGAGCATAAAGCTGTACGGCTGCAGGAAAGGATCGTTTTCCACCAACTCTTTCAGGTTGGGTAGCTCGCTTGTCCACTTTTTCACCTTTGCCATAGGGGCAGCCACAGTGCTGTAGGCCGCCATAATGCGACCGAGCTGAGAGCCGGCCTCGGGATCTCTGGTGTTGGCAGACTGGCGGAGATTGGCGTAAGTGCCCATCTTCATAATCGTCTCTTCCAGCTCCTCCTGACGCGCAATGCTTTCGTGGAGTGCCTGGGCAGGGTCTCTGTTTTCAATGTCAGCGGCAAAGGCGCAAAATTCGCCCAGCAACTTCTGCATCTTTTCAAAATCCTTCCCATAATTGGGATCGTCAAAGCCTTTGTACAGCACTTCCAAATTCCACTGTCCGTTCATAAGAAAAACCTCCAAAAATGGTATTTCCCCTATTGTAAACTATTTTTCCTTTGCAGTCAATAATATTGAAACTACCTTCCCCTTTGGGGAAGGTGGCATTTGCGAGGAACGCGCAAATGCCGGATGAGGTTGCTATGTTGGATGAGGTAATGACCTCACCCACCGCTGCGCGGTCCCCCCAAAAAAAGGGGAGGATCATCGTCGTTTTTTGCCAAAATATTCTGTAAACCTATCCATCTACCGCTTTTTGTCGTATATCGTCGTACGAAAGTTTCCCTTTCTTCCTTGCAAAAAGCCTCCCCATATGCTAAATTATATTTGTCGCAACAAGGGGATAAACATTTTTTCAGGGAGAACGATTATGGATAATTTCACAACTTTACTCATCGCAGACAACTCGGAAGAATTTTGCGCCAACCTTTCTGCCACCCTGAGCCGGGGCGGAATGTGGCGTGTAGCAGGCACAGCCACCGACGGCGAGCGCGCTATTGCTCTCATTAAGGAACGCAAGCCCCAAATTTTAGTGTTGGATTTGATGCTCCCCAAGCAGGACGGGCTGACCGTCTTAAAAGCCATCTCCGGGATGGAGAATAAGCCCCTTGTGCTCGCCACATCCGGCTTTATCACCGATTACGTAGCCTCTGCCGCCGCTAACCTTGGCGTGCGCTACCTGATGCTCAAGCCCTGCGATATGACAGCTTTGGTGGAACGGCTGGAAGAGCTTCGTGGCGCACCTGCTGGGCAGACTCCCCAACCCCAAACGGAAAAAGGGAGTATTGAAGCCCTGGTAACCTCCATTATCCATGAAATCGGCGTTCCCGCCCACATTAAAGGCTACCAGTACCTTCGGGAGGCCATCATTATCGCCGTGGGCGATATGGATGTAATCAATGCCATCACCAAGGTTCTCTACCCCCAAGTGGCAAAGACATTCCAGACCACACCCAGTCGTGTGGAGAGAGCCATTCGTCATGCCATTGAAGTGGCTTGGGACAGAGGTGATCTGGATACTTTGCAAAGATTTTTCGGCTACACAGTTTCCAACACAAAGGGCAAGCCCACCAACTCGGAGTTCATCGCCCTGATTGCCGACAAACTCCAGCTCCAGCTCAAAAACAGCAAAGCCGCCAACTTCTAAGGGATAATGGGCAATTATCCATTGACACATTCTCTCTTTTTCCCTATAATAAAGGAAATCACGAAAGGAGAATATCTATGGAAAACAATGAACTGGAATTAGGCGAAGAGGAAGTTTCCATCGTTACCTTTACCGACGAAAACGGCGAGGACTGCAATTTTGAATATCTGGACTGCATTGAGTACGAGGGCAAGGAATACATCGTTCTGACCCCCGCCGAGGAAGATGCCGCTGAGATCATCATTTTGGAGATCCAGCCGGTGGATGAAGAAAACGAAAACTATGTCAGCGTGGATGACGAAAAGACCTTGGATGCGGTTTACCGCATTTTCCAGGATCGCTTCAAAGACATTTACACCTTTGGCGACTAACCCGAATATCAAAAAAGCGTGCATCCGTAACGGACGCACGCTTTTTTGATAAACAGGCAAGTCTGCAGTTTTTATTAAAATTCAATCTGGGCAATTACTGCCTTCAGCTTCTCTGCGCTTATTTTCAGCTTTTCATTTTCTTCCGGGGTCAGCTTATTCAGAATCCGACCGCGGACACCGCCGCGATCAATCAGATGCAATGTGGAAATACAGACATCATCAATACCGTATTCCCCGTGCATCATAGTAGAAACAGTCATTGCCGTACCTGCATCCGCAAAAACCGCTTTGCAAATGTGGCAGACGGACATCGCCACCGCATAGAAGGTAGCACCTTTATTTTCAATAATCTTACCACCGGACTTTTTGACAAACGCCTCCACCTGGGCATAATCCCCATCCCAGTGGATCCGATCCTTATCGGGGGAGCTTTCCTTATAGGCATCAATGTGGTTATTGGCAATGTGTACCAAAGACCAGGGTACAAAAGAGCTGTCGCCGTGCTCGCCGTATACATGGGCGTGGACATTCTTAGGGCTGATACAGAACCGCCGGGCAAGCTCAGACTGCAAACGGCTGGTATCTAAAATTGTACCGCTACCAATAATCTGCCGTTCCGGCAGACCGGAAATTTTGGTAAATACATAGGTCAAAATGTCAACAGGGTTCGAAACGATCACGTAAACCGCCTCGGGCGCTATAGGCACCAGATTCTTCGTTACATCCTTGAGAATATCCACATTTGTCTGGGCAAGGTCCAGCCGGCTCATACCGGGCTTCCGGGCCATACCACAGGTAATTACCACAATATCGGAACCGATGGCATCTTCATACTCACCGGGACGGACGATCGCAGGAGAAACAAAGGGTGCCGCCTGGTATATGTCCAGTGCTTCGCCGGTGGCCTTCTTATGATTGATGTCCACTAAGACGATCTCGGACGCCACGCCCTGCACCATAAGGTCATTGGCAATCGTTGCACCCACACTGCCTGCGCCAATCACAGTAATTTTGCTCATAAGAACATCCCCTCTAATTCGTTCTAATTTTACCGATATTATTATATTGTTTCTATAGCGTTTGTCAACTCCCTTTTTGATGATTATTGGAAATATCTCCATCTTGAATAAATATAATATTTTTCTTATAATGATCATTGTGAAGAATTGACATTCCCAGCCGTGCGTGCTAACATAAGAATAATATTATACTTTACGAAGGTGGTTTTTATGCCTGAAATGTTCAGCCACCGGGAGATTATCTATACCATCTACAAAGAGCAAAGCTTCTCCCGGGCGGCACAAAAATTATTTATCGCCCAACCTTCCCTGAGCTTACTGGTCAAAAAGCTGGAAGCCCAGATCGGTGTTCCCCTTTTCGACAGAAGCTGCAAGCCCATCCGGTTAACGGAAGCCGGTAGAGAATACATCCGCGCCGTAGAAAGCATCCGGGAAACCGAAGCAGACTTTATGAATTATCTCCAATCCGTCCGGGCATTGGAGGCCGGTGTTTTGGGCATTGGTAGCAATCAGCTTCTCTCCTCTTTGGTCTTGCCCAAGTATATTGCGGACTTTAATCGGAAATATCCCAATATTCGGTTATCCTTAATGGACGCCAACTCCACCACATTGCAAAATGAGATCACCCTTGGTCAGCTGGATATGGTAATCGACAATCATATTTTGCCCGAAGACCAATTTGATCAGGAGCAGCTTTCTACAGAGCATCTTCTTTTGGCTGTCCCTGCGGCTTTTCCGGAAAACCGGGAGCTCATTCCCTTCCGGCTAACCTATGAGGATATTTTGCAAAACCGCCATATGGGCGTCAAAGAAACCGTACCTCTGGAAAAGCTGAAAAACGTGCCTTTTATTCTCATGAATCGGGATAACGATACCCGCAAAGTTACCGACAAGATTTTCTTGGAGGCATCCTTCTCCCCCACTGTACTTTTTGAGCTGGATCGGCTGACCACCCTCTATTCCTACGTGGAGTTGGGTGCCGCCGCGTCTATTGTCAGCGATACCTTGGTGCGAAACGTCCATACCGTATCCCCGGACCATATTTATTTCTATCCTCTTAATTCTAAATATGCGCACCGAAGCATTTACGCTTCCTATAAGAAAAACAAATTCCGCTCCCCTGCTATGGTCGCCTTTGCAGAGAGCCTGAAAGACTTGAAATAAAATCACCCCGGTTAGCGCATCTTACGCAAACCGGGGTGGTTTTTATGCTCATTTTTCCATTTTCAGGATCTCTACCAGCAGATCCACACACTTTTCCATATCCTCAACGGGGATAAACTCAAACCGTCCGTGGTAATTTTCACCGCCGGTACACAAGTTGGGACAAGGCAGACCCATATAGGAAAGCCGCGCGCCGTCTGTACCGCCACGGATAGGAACGGTCCGGGGTGTCATCCCCACCTTTTCCATTGCCGTCTTGGCCCGGTCAATAATGTACATACAAGGTGCGATCTTTTCTTTCATATTGTAGTAGCTATCCCGAAGCTGAACCTCTACCGTATCAGGGCCGTAAATGGCATTCATCTGCTCCCCTACGGCAATCATCAGGTCCTTTTTTTCGTTAAACTTCTCCATATCGTGATCGCGGACAATGTAGCGCAGTACACTTTCCTCCACATTGCCCTCCATATCGGTCAGGTGGATAAAGCCCTCATAGCCCTCGGTGTATTCCGGGCGCTGCAGCTCAGGAAGCATACTGTGGTATTGCATTGCCACATTCTGCGCATTTACCATTTTATCCTTTGCCGCGCCGGGGTGGATGCTCCGACCCTTTACGGTAACCTTTGCGCCTGCTGCATTAAAGTTCTCGTATTCCAGTTCCCCCACAGGGCCTCCGTCTACCGTATAGGCATAGTCTGCATCGAAGCCGTTAATATCAAACAGATCTGCACCGCGACCAATCTCCTCATCCGGGGTAAAGCCGATTTTTAAGGTGGCATGTTTCCCGTTCATACGCAAAAGACGCTCTGCGGTAGTGAGAATCTCCGCCACACCGGCCTTATTATCCGCGCCCAGCAACGTTGTGCCGTCTGTAACAATCAGGTGCTTCCCCTTATGCCGGGAAAGTCCGGGAAAGTCCTTTTCCCGAAGCCAAATATCCTTTCCCTCATTGAGGCATATATCCCCACCTAAATAGGGTACGGTCCGAGCCTTTATATCCTTGCCGGAAGCATCGGGAGATGTGTCCATATGGGCAATTAAACCAATGACAGGCTTTTCGGGGTCTCCCGGCACAGTGCCGTAAACATAGCCGTTTTCATCCATATAGGCATCTGCAATGCCCATAGCGCGCATTTCCTCCACCAGTGCCGCGCCCAACTCTCTTTGACCGGGCGTAGAGGGG
This sequence comes from Oscillospiraceae bacterium, assembly GCA_015068165.1. GTDB lineage: Bacteria > Bacillota > Clostridia > Oscillospirales > Oscillospiraceae > Faecousia. The sequence continues at coordinate 23,161 of SVKZ01000004.1, read as the reverse complement.
CAAGCTGGGGAGCATTCATCGGATGTGGTTTCATAGGACACATATTTCAAAAACCGTTCTGTAACCGTTGCCATAATTTACTCCTTGTTATAGAGGCCGCCGCAAATGCGGCGGCCTCTTTGGGGATTTCTTACTTTGCCGCAGTAACCAGCTCAGCAGTGTCCTGCGCAATCATCAGCTCTTCGTTGGTGGGAACAACCCAAACTTCCACCTTAGAGTCAGGTGTGGAGATCTTCATCTCCTTGCCGCGCTTGCCGTTGAGCTCGGGATCGATCTTCACGCCCATAAAGCCCAAATACTCACACACACTTGCACGGACATTACAGTCGTTCTCACCTACGCCTGCGGTGAAGGTCAGAACATCAATGCCGTTAAGTGCGGCGGCATAGGCACCGACGAACTTTGCGACCTCATAGCAGAATTTATCACGGGCCAGTGCGCAGTCTTCATTGCCGTTCTTAGCGCCATCTTCCAGATCGCGGAAGTCGGAGGAAACACCGGAAATGGCCAGCATACCGGACTTCTTGTTGAGAATGTTCAGGCACTCGTCAACGCTGTAGCCATACTTGTTGCACAGGAACTGAACAACGGCAGCGTCAATATCGCCGGAGCGGGTACCCATAGGAACACCGGCCAAAGGCGTCAGACCCATGGTGGTATCCTGGCACTTACCGTCCTTAACAGCGGACATGGAAGAGCCGTTGCCCAGGTGGCAGTTGACCATCTTAAATTCCTTCTTGCCGACCAGCTCAGCGGTACGCTTTGCCACATACTTGTGGGAAGTGCCGTGGAAACCGTAGCGGCGGATGGAATCATTCTCATAGTACTCGGTGGGGATGGCGTAGCGGTAGGCTTTGGGGGGCATTGTCATATGGAAAGCCGTATCAAACACAGCCACCTGAGGGGTTGTGGGCATAACAGCCTGGCAAGCCTCAATACCCATCAGGTTAGCGGGGTTGTGCAAAGGTCCGAGGGGGATGCACTTCTTGATGGCCTTAATCACATCGTCGTTAATGATGCAGGAGTCAAAGAACTCCATACCGCCGTGGAGCACACGGTGGCCAACCGCATCAATTTCGTCAACGCTCTTGATAACGCCAACTTCTGCATCCTGCAGGATCTCCAAAGTAGCGGCAATGGCCTCAGAGTGGGTAGGCATGGGAATATCACGAACGATCTTGTCGCCGTCGCCTGCCTTATGATTGAGGCGGCCGTCGATGCCGATACGCTCACACAAACCCTTGGCAGATACAACACCGGTCTGGGGGTCCATCAGCTGATACTTGAGGCTGGAAGAGCCGGCATTGATAATCAGAATGTTCATTTGGAAACTTCCTCCTAAAATAAATTGATTTTCTTATAATTTGTGGTAATATAAACACATACGTTGGTATTATATACCACTTTCAGGAATTTCTCAACCCCTAAAGATAAAATTTTCGAAAAAAGGAGGGTTTCTTTTGGTAAATACCGGCATTATTTGCGAATATAACCCTCTGCACACCGGGCACGCCAAACAAATTGCCCGTATCCGACAGGATTTCGGTGTGGAAAACGGCATCGTTTGCCTGATGAGCGGCAATTTTGTCCAACGGGGTATGCCCGCCATTTTGGATAAATCCATCCGGGCGGAGGCCGCTATCCGTTGCGGTGCGGACCTTGTTTTGGAACTGCCTGTTACCGCTTCCCTTTCCAGCGCAGAAGGATTTGCCAGAGAGGGCGTCCGGATTTTATCCTGTTTTTGCCATCGTTTGTCCTTTGGCGCGGAAACACCGGATAAAGAAGCCCTGACCGCCATTGCAAAAACGCTCCTGTCGGAAAAATTTCCCCCTGTTCTGCGGAAATACTTAGATGCAGGTCTCAGCTTTCCCGTGGCCCGTCAAAAGGCCCTGTCTGATATGGGTCTGCCGGACACACTGCTTGTTTCTCCCAATAATATTTTGGCTGTGGAATACTGCAAAGCCATTCTCTCCCAAAAAAGCAGCCTGATCCCCTGCCCGATTTACCGGCCGGGTAGCTATCACGACGAAAATGCGGATCTTGACAATCCCTCCGCCACCTCCCTGCGCAGGATGCTATACAGCGGTGAGGACATTTCTTCCTATATACCGCCGGAAGCTGTCTCCCTTTTCCGGGAAGCTCCGTTACACAGTCTGTCCTCCGGCGAAAAAGCCGTTCTTTATAAACTGAGAACGATGACAGAAGCGGAATTTTCTGTTTTACCGGGCGGTTCAGAGGGTCTGTGGCGGAAACTGATGCACGCCGTCAAAGAATATGCCACATTGGAAGAAATCGCCGTTGCGGTAAAGTCCAAACGCTACACCCGCACCCGCATTGACCGGATGATCCTCTGCGCCTTTTTAGGCATCACGGAGGAAATGCTCTCCCTTCCCGCTCCCTATGTCCGTGTACTTGCCTTTAATGACCGGGGCAGAGAAATGCTAAAATCAGCCCGGGAAGCATTTGACTTTGTCAATGCCGGAGAAGCCCGGGAGGGAACATATTCGGATTTGGAAACGCGCTATGGCAATCTTTACGGCCTGTTTGCGGAAAACAAGTCGGAAGCCCCCGGTGTAGAGAGATGCCGCAGAGTGCGGTATATTCCCTGATTATTCTAAATCACCCCCTTGTCCCATAAAATAGGGGCAAGGGGGTGATCTTTTTGCGTAAGGCTATGCCTATTTTCTACAGCGCCCTGCTGCTGACCGGTGTGAATCTCCTGCTTCGGTTTGTTTCCACCTCTTTCCAGGTCTATGTATCCGGAAAGATCGGCGCGGCAGGGGTGGGGCTTTTACAGCTTGTTTTGTCGGTAGGTGCAATGTCCGTTACCGCAGGAATGGCCGGGATTCGCACTACAACAATGTACTTAACCGCCGAGGAATTGGGAAAAAAGCGTCCCCAAAATGTCCGCTGGGTGCTTAGGGCTTGTTTTCTCTTTTCTATCCTTGCCGCCGGCGCGGTAGCTTTCTGCCTTTTTCATTTTGCGCCGGAAATTGCCAAAAGCTGGATTGGGGACAGCCGCACAGCCGGTGCCTTGCGTCTGTACGCCTGTTTTTTGCCTGTTACCTGCCTGTGCGGTGTAATGACGGGCTATTTTACCGCCGCAAACCGGATCGGAACCCTTGCCGGTGTGGAAATTGCAGAGCAGGGCTTATCCCTTACCTTTACAATGACGCTTCTGAATCTCTGGGCAGGTGATGACCCGGCAAGAGCCTGCTGCGCCATAATTTTCGGCAGCGGTTTAGGCAATTTACTGACATTGCTTACTCTCTTTGTCCTTCGTCTGCGGCAAAAAGCAGAAGCCGGACCGCCCATTCCTGTACGAAACCGCCTCCTTCGCTGTGCAGTACCTTTGGCATTGGCAGACGACCTGAAAGCCGGCATTTCCACCACCGAAAACCTGATGGTACCCAAGCGGCTGGCGCTTTTTCCCGGGGATATGACTCCACTTGCGTCCTTTGGCATCGTATCGGGAATGGTATTTCCGGTGCTGATGTTCCCGGCAGCCATTTTATTTGCCCTGGCAGAGCTTCTTATTCCGGAGCTTGCCCGGTGCGATGCCGCAGGCAGTCGCAGGCGCATCCGGTACTTAACCGGCAGAACATTAAAGGTTGCCCTGCTCTACGGGCTACTGTCCGGTGGACTCCTCTTTTTGCTGGCAGAGCCTCTTTGCCTTTCCCTTTACGGAAGCCCCCAGGCAGGTCAGCAGCTGCGAAAATATGCCCTTCTTGCCCCAATGCTTTACTGCGATGCGATGACCGACGCTATGACCAAAGGCTTAGGCCAGCAAACCGCCTGCGTCCGCTATAACATCTGCACCTCGGCGCTGGATGTTATCTTTTTATACCTACTCCTCCCCCGGTTTGGAATGGACGGTTATTTTTGGAGCTTTCTTGTAACGCACCTGATCAATTTTCTCCTGAGTCTGCGGCGTCTTATCAAAATATCCGGACGGAAAATTCCACCGGCAACACCAATCCTCGCCTGTCTTTCCACCGTAGCCGCGGCAGGAATCACCACCTTTGCCCCCAGCATTTTTCTCCGGTGCGCAGCCTTCCCTGCCCTGTTTGTCTCTCTTCTTACCCTTTGCGGTGTGTTAGGCAAAGCAGACATTGTATGGCTTCGGGGATTGCTTCAGAAGCCGCAGAATAATTAGGATTTGCATTTTATACAGCTTTATGCTGCAGTAGAAATATCTACCAAATAAAGGAGAGAGAGAAAATGATCGGCAATCTATTTCGTATGTTAGATATCCCTATGACCCCGCCCCCTGCCTACGGTACGGTGCATATCCTTATGATCGTCATCGGTATGACATTGTGCATTTCCCTGGCCTGGCTGTGTCGGAAGTTTGATGACAGGAAGAATAAAATTCTGCTTCTTTCTTTCTCCGGTGTTCTGATTGCCAGTGAGATTTTCAAGCAGCTGTTTTTGTATTTTGTAATCTGCGACAATTCCATCTGCTGGGGCGAATTTCCCTTCCAAATGTGCAGTCTGCCGATGTACCTTTGCCCCATTGCTGTCCTGAGCAAAAATAAGCGGGTTCAAAAAATGTGCTACGGCTATATGATGTGCTTTAACCTCCTTGGCGGTTTTGCCGGTGTGTTTGAACCCTCCGGTGTTTTTCACGATCAGGTTGCCCTGACCGTCCACGCCGTAGCCTGGCACTACTCTCTGGTGTTTCTCAGCTTTTATCTGATTTTTTCCCACCGCAGCGGTACCACAATGGCAGAGTATAAAGACATTGTAAAGCTCTTTGTATCCACCTGCTTTATCGCCTTTATTATCAATACCCTCATTGGCATCACCGTCGGTGCAGAGGTCAATATGTTCTTTGTAGGGCCTAATCCCGCCCCTATTATTGTATTTGACACCATATCCGCCAAATACGGCTGGGCAGCCAGCACCGCAATCTATATCCCCCTCTGCTGCATTGCCGCAGGTCTTATCTTCAGCCTCAGCAAAATCCGCAGCAAGAAGCCTGCCATAGTTTCATAAAAAAGAGAGAGTCAAATAGGGTGTACCCTAAAGGACAGTTTTTGAACTTTAATAAAGTACGTTACCTACCAACAAGAAGAGGACGAAGAGTTGTGAAAACTCCTCGTCCTCTTTTCTTCACAAGTATTGCATTTGTGTCTACGGATGCCATTTGTCGATATGCCTCACTTAGCTCGGCTCGATATATTTGCCTTACAGCAAATTCGATATAACCGCCTTACGGTCGGTTTCGATATGATGTAAATCCCTCGTTTGCGAAGCAAACATATCGAAAATCCCATTAGGGATTCATATCGATGCGTAGTGTCTTTAAGGGCACTACGCTAAACGACTCTCTTTTTACATTTCTTTGAGAAGTTCTATCAGGTATTCCCACAGCCGCTTGGTGGAAGCAATTTCCAATTTTTCCCGGCTGGTATGGATGTCCTTCATATTGGGGCCGATGGACACGCAATCAAGGCCGGGCAGTTTCTTTCCCAGAAGACCGCATTCCAGGCCTGCGTGAATGGCCACCACCTCAGGCGCTTTTCCATACATTTTGCTGTAGGTCTCCACCATCTGCTCCCGCAAGGGGGAGTCTTTCCGGTATTCCCAGGCGGGATATTCGCCCTTTTCGCTATATCCTGCGCCGAAGAACCCGGCGCGATCCTGCAGCTGATTCAGCAGCGCCCGCTTTTCCTGCTCTACACTGCTGCGAACCGCAAAGGTAAGCTTCAGGCTCTCATCCAACCGCACAACACCCAAATTGAGGCTTGTCTGCACCAATCCGGCAATATCCTGACTCCAGCTCTCCACACCGTTGGGTACAGACTGCAAAAGACCGATTACTTTCGCCGTATTCTCTGTAGATAAAGCATTTCCGCCCAAAGCATCCACATCATCACCGGAAATCACAGCGTTAGGTTCATCGTACTGCTCCCGAATCTCCTTCTGCAACTGTGCAATCACATCATTGATCCGCTCAATGTGCGAACCCATCGCTACCAAGGTTACCTGGGCGGTATGAGGGATCGCATTATCCTTTGCGCCACCCTCAAATTTGGTAATACACAAGGGCATAAGTTCCTGAATCCGGCTGAGTAACTCTCCCATCACCTTATTGGCGTTGGCGCGGTTTTTGTGGATCTCCACACCGGAGTGTCCGCCCTGCAGCCCCTCAACTGTCAACTTCACACAAGGGCCGTAAACCGCCCGACGGGAAACAGGCAGGTCGATGGTTGCCCGGGCGCCGCCGGCGCAGGAGACCGTAAATACGCCTTCATCCTCAGAGTCCAAGTTAATCATTCTGCGGCCCTGAAGGCTGCTAAGGTCAATGCCCACAGCGCCGTCCATACCGGTTTCCTCGTCAACGGTGATGATGACCTCCAGTGCCGGATGGGGAATGGTTTTATCCGCAAGGAGCGCCATCGCCATAGCAACAGCAATACCGTTATCGCCACCCAGCGTGGTACCTTTGGCAAAGACATATTCCCCGTCGTGGGTAACATCCAGACCATCCTTTTCCATATCCAGAGGGCAATCCTCATCCTTGTCGCAGACCATATCCATATGTCCCTGCAAAATTACCGGCTCGTGATCCTCATATCCGGGCGCAGCATCGCCAAACAGCAGAACATTATTCAGCGCATCCTGCTCATAGCGGATATTATTCTCCAAAGCAAAGCGGCAGATATAATCGCTGATTGCCTTGGTATTTCCGGAGCCGTGGGGAATTGCACACAGCTTTTCAAAATAATAAAAGACAGCCTCCGGCTGTATGCCGGCCAATTTCCTGTTTTCCATAAATAACTCCTTTTGGCAAAAAATGCGATGACAGACCGTCATCGCACTTTTCTCACTTAAATCAGGGACAGCGCCAGGGTCAGTACGATCCAGGCAAGTGCCACCCACTTGGTAGCAGAAGCCAGCTTCTTGTTCAGGTTGCCGGCGCCACTCTTATTCATATAAGAATCGCTGTTGCCGGAGACGACGCCCAAACCGGACTCCTTACCGGACTGTAACAGAACGATCAGGATCAGTGCAACACTGGCAATAACCTCCAGCACCACCAAAATGATTTCCAAAACACCCATTTTTGTAACCTCCCTCCGCTTACAGCTTCAAACGCATAAAGCGAAAATACTCATAATTTCCCCTATTGGGGCACAATCGCCCCAATATTGTACCATATACTCCTAAAAAAAGCAAGTATTTTATGGTAATTCGCAAACATTTATTTTGTAACCCAGTTGCCTGTAGCGGCACAGGTCAGGTAAGCATTGATGAAAGGATCTAATGCTCCATCCATCACTGCATTGACGTTAGACGTTTCACAGCCTGTGCGGGTGTCCTTTACAAGGGTATAAGGCATAAAGACGTAGTTACGGATTTGGCTACCCCATTCGATTTTCTTCTGCACACCCTTAATATCGGAGATTTTCTCCAAATGCTCCCGCTCACGGATCTCTACCAGCTTAGATCTAAGCATACGCAAGCAGTTTTCTTTGTTTTGGAACTGGCTGCGCTCCGTCTGACAGGCAACCACAATGCCTGTAGCCTTGTGGATAAGCCTGACAGCAGAACTGGTCTTATTGATGTGCTGACCTCCTGCGCCGGAGGAACGGTAGACCTGCATCTCATAGTCCTCAGGACGGATTTCAAAATCCTGGCTATCATCCTGAATATCCGGCACCACTTCGATAGCGGCAAAAGAGGTCTGACGGCGGGCATTGGCATCAAAGGGAGACACACGCACAAGGCGGTGGACGCCGTTTTCGCCCTTCATAAAGCCGTAGACATTTTCACCCTCAATGAGGATATCCGCAGATTTGAGACCTGCTTCGTCGCCCTCCTGGTAGTCCATAATCTTGTAGGTATAACCGTGAGCTTCTGCCCAGCGGGTGTACATACGGTAAAGCATCTGGCACCAGTCCTGTGCCTCTGTGCCGCCGGCACCGGCCTGGAAGGATACCAGCGCGTTGTTTTTATCATAGGTGCCGGTGAGCAAGGTCTCCAGGCGGCAACGCTCCATATCGTCAGAGAGAGACTTGAAGCCGTCCTTCAGCTCAGGAAGCATAGAATCATCATCTTCCTCAGCAGCCATCTCGCAAATGGTCATCAAATCTTCCCAAAGGCCGGTCATTTTCTCATAGCGCTCCAGCTTCATTTCCGCGGAACGGGTTTTCACCACAATCTGCTGGCTCTTCTCCGGATTGTCCCAAAAACCGGGGGCTTCCTGCATTGCGTGAAGCCGCTCCAATTCGTTCCGTAGTCCCTCCAAATTAAGAGAGTCCGCCAAATCGTCCAGAGCCGGCTTAATATCATTTAATTTCTGCTTGTAAGCGTCAAATTCGATATTCATAGGTCTTTCCTCTCATAGGCCATAACATTCCATAATAGAAGATTATACCCTATTTTTTGCCATCTGTAAAGAGAAATAATTATAAGTTGAGAATAAGTTGAGAATTGAGAGTTGAAAGTTGAAAATTATAGTGCCGTGAAGTTGTTACCGTTCAGGTATGTCTGGACTGTTAATATCTACCCGACATATTCTGACGAAAACACAGTGTTGACGGAACGTAAAAACCATCAACCATTGTTTTAATTCTCAATTATCAACTCTCAACTACCCACTAAAAAAGAGCGTGCTCTTGCGAACACGCTCTTTTTATTTATCCTTTACCGGACAATTATACCAGCTCGATTACTGCCATTTCAGCAGCGTCGCCGCGGCGGGGGCCGGTGCGGGTTACTCTGGTGTAGCCGCCGTTACGGTCAGCATACTTGGGAGCAATCTCCTTAAACAGCTTGTTTGCCACGTCTTCCTTGGTGATAAAAGCCAGTGCTCTGCGGTAAGCGGCCAGGTTGCCCTTCTTGCCCAGGGTGATCATCTTTTCGACCACGGGCTGAACTTCCTTGGCCCGGCAGAAGGTGGTCTCGATCTTGCCGTTTGCCAGCAGATCGGTAACCTGCTGACGCAGCAGAGCTTTTCTCTGTTCGCTGGTCTTGCCCAGCTTACGAGTACCGAACATTGAACGTTTCCTCCTCTATACAGGTTAACTATTACTGTTAGAATCCTCGCTGGCCAGGGACAAGCCCATCATCTCCAGCTTCTTCTGCACTTCGTCCAGAGACTTCTTGCCCATATTGCGTACCTTCATCATATCCTCACCGGTCTTGCAAACCAGGTCTGCAACGGTGTTGATGTTGGCACGCTTCAGGCAGTTGTAGCTCCGCACGGACAAGTCCAGCTCATCAATGGTCATAGACAGCTTGGTATCGGGGCTGTTAGACACCTTTTCCACAACCGTAGAACCGTTGCCCATTACATCGGACAGGTTGGTAAACACGGTCAGGTGGTCAGACATAATCTTAGCGCCCAAAGATACAGCATCCTTAGCAGTGATGGTGGAATCGGTCCAGACCTCTAAGGTCAGCTTGTCAAAGTCAGTTTTGTCTCCGACACGGGTCGGCTCCACCGAGTAATTCACCTTAACAACGGGAGAATAGATGGAGTCGATGGGAATCACACCGATGACGGTCTGGGGTGTCTTGTTCCGGTCTGCGGAAACATAGCCACGACCCTGAGACAATGTGATTTCCATATTCAGTGTAGCACCCTCACCCAGCGTGCAGATGTGCAATTCGGGGTTTAGGATTTCAACCTCACCGTCAGCCTTGATATCGCCGGCAGTAACTTCACAGGGACCAACCGCGTCAATATAGACGGTCTTGATCTCCTGACAGTGGAGCTTCATAATCATCCGCTTTACGTTCAGAACGATCTCTGTTACGTCCTCAGTAACACCGGGAACGGTGGAGAACTCGTGCTGCACGCCGGCGATCTTTACGGAGGTAGCTGCGTAGCCGGGAAGGCTACTGAGCAGAATACGGCGCAGGGAGTTCCCCAACGTCATACCGTAACCCCGTTCCAGAGGCTCAACAATATACTTGCCGTAGGACAGATCTTCAGGATCATCAAGGCATGTGATACGAGGCTTTTCAATTTCAACCATAAATCATAACCCTCCTTTTAACTTAGTGTGGGGTAGAATGCCCCACCCAAACATAGATGCGTACAGTTGGGGGTCGATTACTTGGAGTACAACTCGACGATCAGGTGGACTGCGATGTCGAAGTCGATGTCCGCCTTGGTGGGGACAGCAATGACCTTGCCGGTGAGTGTGTTCTTGTCGCGATCCAACCATTTGGGAGCAGCAACAAAAGCATCGGCTTCCTTCAGGCCCTTGAAGAAGTTGTTGGAAGCGCTCTTCTCACAGACAGCGATCACATCGCCGGTCTTAACCAGGTAGCTGGGGATGTTTACGCGGCCACCGTTAACGGTGAAATGACCGTGGTTAACCAGCTGACGGGCCTGACGGCGGGAGTTGGCAAAACCAAGACGGTAAACAACGTTGTCAAGACGGCTCTCAACCAGGCTCAGCAGGTTCTCGCCGGTGTTACCACCCTGGCGGGAAGCCTTGTCGTAGTAATTACGGAACTGCTTCTCCTGGATGCCGTAAACAAACTTGACCTTCTGCTTCTCAGTCAGCTGAGTAGCATACTCGGACTTCTTAGCTCTTCTCTGACCGCCGGGGTTCTTGTTGGAAGTCTTGTTGTAACCCATTGCGGCAGGAGAAACGCCCAGCGTTCTGCAACGCTTCAGCACAGGCTGCATATTCTTAGCCATAATTCAAATATCCTCCTATTCCGAAATCAGACTCTACGTCTCTTGGGAGGACGGCAACCATTGTGAGGAATGGGAGTTACGTCCTTAATCATTACAACTTCCAGGCCAGCAGACTGCAGCGCACGGATGGCAGCCTCACGTCCCTGACCGGGGCCTTTCACATAAACCTCGACAGACTTCAGGCTGTAGTTGTCGATTGCAGCCTTCGCTGCGGTCTCTGCTGCAGACTGTGCAGCAAAGGGGGTGGACTTACGGGAACCACGGAAACCCAGACCGCCGGAGGATGCCCAGGACAGAGCATTACCCTGCAGGTCAGTGATGGTTACCATGGTGTTGTTGAAAGAGGAACGGATATGTGCCGCGCCTTTTTCAACTACCTTGCGCTCTCTGCGGCGCTTTACAACTTTCTTAGTAGCCTTAGCCATTTACATATCCCTCCTTACTTCTTCTTGTTGGCGATGGTCTTCTTCGGACCCTTACGGGTACGAGCATTGGTCTTGGTCCGCTGGCCGTGTACAGGCAGGCCGCGGCGATGACGCAGACCCCGGTAGCAACCGATTTCGCTGAGCCGCTTGATGTTCATAGCGGTCTCACGACGCAGGTCGCCCTCGATGGTGTAGTTATGCTCGATGGCATCACGCAGCTGAGCTTCCTGCTCTTCAGTCAGGTCCTTAACACGGGTGTCAGGATCGATCTGGGTGTCTGCCAGGACCTTTGCAGCGCGGGCAGGTCCGATGCCGTAGATATAAGTCAGCGCAACTTCGATCCGCTTTTCGCGGGGAAGGTCAATACCAGAAATACGTGCCATATTCTTTCAGCACCTCCTATTAGCCTTGTCTCTGCTTGTGTTTGGGGTTTTCGCAAATTACCATTACGCGACCCTTGCGCTTAATGATTTTACACTTTTCGCACATGGGTTTAACGGACGGTCTTACTTTCATACTGTTTAACCTCCATATGAGAATGTTTCTCTCAAATCTCTTACTTACTTCTCCAGGTGATCCGGCCTCTGGTCAGATCGTAGGGAGACATTTGAACGGTTACCTTGTCACCGGGCAAGATCTTAATGAAATTCATTCGGAGCTTGCCGGAAATGGTTGCCAGAATGGTGTGGCCATTACCCAGGTCTACCTTAAACATTGCATTGGGCAGATTGTCGGTAACGATGCCCTCAATCTCGATTACGTCGTCTTTTGCCAAGTTATTAACCTCCCAGGTCGTTTCCTTGTGGCGTCTGGCTCAAATAAGCCAGATCTCTGCGTAATTCGCTGTTGAGTACCTTGTCGCCGTTTCTTAGCTTTTGGGCGACTCTGGTCTCAGAGCGAAGGACCTTTTTTGTGTGTTTACATTTCTTGCGTTTGGGATTTTCCAGTCCACGGCTCTTGCCGTTAACAAGACTGAGCCAGGTATCGTCCCCGTCTATGACATAATAGCGGGTACCCTTATCCCGTCCTGCAGTGGACTCTACCACATCCGCTATCTGAAATTTAGGTATATCAGGGTCCATAATCAAAGTCCTTCGGCGACGGTGAGTATTTCCGGCTCCCCGTCGGTGATACATACAGTATTTTCATATTGGGCCGAGAGTTTTCCGTCAGCAGTTACGGCTGTCCATCCATCCTTTAAGACGCGGACATCCCAAGTACCGGCGTTTACCATCGGTTCCACCGCAAGGGTCATACCGGGCAGTAATCTCGGACCGTGTCCGGCTGTACCAAAATTCGGCACCTCCGGCTCTTCATGCAGCTGCGCGCCCACGCCGTGACCTACGAAAGATCGCACAACCGAAAAACCGTTAGACTCCACATACGTCTGTATAGCGTGGGAGATATCGGACACTCTGTGTCCCCGGGTTGCAAAGCGCATACCTTCAAAGAAGCTCTGCCGTGTAACCCGGATCAGTTTTTCTGCTTCGGCACTGACAGTGCCGCAGGGAAAAGTATCTGCACAATCGCCGTGAAAGCCCTTATAGTAAGCGCCTACATCAACCGTTACGATATCCCCTTCCCGGAGAACATAGTTACCCGGAATACCGTGGACTACCGCACTGTTGACGGAAATACAGGTGCTTGCAGGAAAGCCGTTATAGCCCAGGAACGACGGTTTTGCGCCCTGGATCACGATATAATCGTGAACAGCTTTGTCGATCTGCTTGGTGCTCACGCCCGGTCTTACCATCTCCCCTGCCAAGGCACGGGCTGCCGCGGTAATTCTACAGGCCTGACGCATAGCCGCAAGCTGATTTTCATTTTTGATTATGATCATACTTTTCTCCGATAGCCGCAAGAATACCGGCAAACGTCTCTTCAATAGAGCCTTTTCCGTCTACCAGACGCAGTTTTTGCTGCCCCAGGTAGTATTCTTTCAGCACTTCTGTGGACTCATGGTAAATCGCTAAGCGCTTACGCACCGTTTCCGGCGCATCATCCTTACGCTGAACGGTTTCACCGCCGCACAGATCGCAGATACCTTCAACCTTAGTGGGATTGGCAGTGATGTGATAGCTGGCGCCGCACTTTTCGCACACACGCCGTCCGGTCATCCGGAGTTCTATCATATCATCGTCGATCTCGATGGAAACCACATGGTCGATTTGCAGTCCTTTTGCATCCAGAGCCTTTGCCTGGGACAGGGTGCGGGGCACCCCGTCCAGGATAAAGCCGTTTTTGCAATCGTTCTGGGCCGTCCGTTCGGCAACGATGCTGAGAATCAGCTCGTCGGGAACCAACTGACCATCGTCCATAAGTTGTTTCACTTGCTTGCCCAGCTGGGTCTCCTTACGGATGGCCTCTCTGAGCATATTGCCCGTGGAGATGGAGGGAATGTGCAGCTGCTCCGAAAGAAGCTCAGCCTGGGTTCCCTTGCCTGCTCCAGGTGCTCCCAATAAGATGAGATTCATAATTTTTCCTCCAGCTTAGTCCAGGAAACCTTTGTAATGACGCATCAGCATCTGAGCTTCCAAAGCCTTCACTGTTTCAAGTGCCACACCTACAACGATGATTGCAGAAGTACCGCCGATTGCCAAATACTGCATCTCAGGAAGTACGATACCGCCAACGATAGGCAGCAGAGCAACTACGGACAGGTAAATAGCACCGAAAACAAGGATTTTGTTGATAACCTTCTTGATAAAGTCAGCGGTGGGCTTGCCGGGCCGGAAGCCGGGAATGAAACCGCCGTTCTTCTTCAGGTTGTTGGAAATCTCCACGGGATCATACTGAATGGTGGAGTAGAACCAGCTGAAGAAGAAGATCATCAGGAAATAGATCAATGCATAAATCCAGCTTGTAGAGCTGAACACATTCTCGTACCACCAGCCCTCGGTAACACCGATGAAAGCACAGATGGTAGCAGGGACGGAGCAGATGGACTGTGCAAAGATAACAGGCATAACACCGGACATGCTGACCTTAATGGGCAGGTTGGTGCTCTGACCGCCGTAGACCTTACGGCCTACAACACGCTTTGCGTACTGGATGGGAATCCGACGCTCGGCATCGTTGATAAATACGATGAACACAACCAGCAAAACCACTGCAACAACAGCAATCAGGTTCACATACCAGGGCAAGTAAACCATCGTGCCGATAGTAGAGGGCAGGCTGGAAATAATGTTGGCAAACAGGATCATAGAGATACCGTTGCCGATACCGAACTCAGTAATCTGCTCGCCCATCCACATAACAACGGAAGAGCCTGCTGCGAATGCCAGAACAACGACCAGACCGGGCAGGAAGCCTTCCTCAGTCAGGATGCCGGCATTGGCGATCATCGTGTAGTAGGCAAAGCCCAGGAGTACGCCCAGACCCACAGTGGTATAGCGGGTGAGGCGATCAATCTTCTTTTTACCTTCCTCGCCCTCTTCCTTTGCCCACCGCTCAAGAGCGGGGATGGCAACGGTCAAAAGCTGGATGATAATGGAAGCGTTGATGTAGGGCTGAATACCCAGTGCCAAAACGGAAGCCTGCGCGAAAGCAGAACCGCTCATAGCATTGTACAAGCCCAAAATCGTGTTAGACAGGCTGCTTTCAAAATACTGCGCCATTGCGTAGGTATCTACGAAAGGAACAGAAATGACATTACCCACACGGTAAATCAGCAGCATAAACACGGTGAACATCAGCTTCTTGCGAAGATCGGGAATTCTCCAGGCACTCTTAAGTGTATTCAGCACTTATATCACCTCGGCCTTTCCGCCTGCCTGCTCGATTTTTTCCTTTGCAGACTCAGAGAAAGCCGCTGCCTTGACAGTAATTTTCTTGGTCAGGGTACCGTTAGAGAGGACCTTCAGACCATTGGGGCAAGCATGAATAATGCCCCTTTCGATCAGAGCGGCTGCATCAACCACTGCACCATCTTCAAAGCAGTTCAGAACTGCCAGATTAACAGCAGTCAGGGGCTTTGCGAAAATGTTGTTGAAACCACGCTTGGGGACGCGGCGTACCAGAGGCATCTGGCCGCCTTCGAAGCCTGCGCGGACCTTGCCGCCGGAGCGGGCCTTCTGGCCCTTGTGGCCACGACCGCCGGTCTTGCCGTTGCCGGAACCGGTGCCACGACCCTTACGCTTGCCCACAAAAGTGGAGCCAGCGACAGGAGAAAGTTCGTGAAGTTTCATACTCTACTCCTCCTTATTCTACTTCAGTAACCTGCAGCAGATAGCCAATTTTGGCGATCTTGCCACGGGTCTGTTCATTGTCGGGCTGGATAGTTACATTGCCAATCTTCCGCAGACCCAGAGACTCGGCAGTTGCAATGTGCTTTTCCAGACGACCGTTCAGGCTCTTAACCAGGGTAATCTTCAGATTTGCCATAATTAAAGCCCTCCTTACAGGATTTCTTCTACGCTCTTACCACGGATAGCAGCAACCTGCTCGGGAGAACGCAGAGCCTTCAGACCCTCCATAGTGGCCTTAACCACATTCTGGGGGTTGTTGGAGCGGAGGCATCTTGCTGTGATGTTCTTGATGCCAACTGCTTCCAGAACGGAACGGACAGCGCCGCCGGCGATAACGCCGGTACCTTCGGGGGCGGGCTTCATCAGAACCTTACCTGCACCGTAGATGCCGGTAACTTCGTGAGGAATGGTGCCGCCAGCCAGGGAAACCTTGACCATATTCTTTTTGGCATCTGCAATGCCCTTGATAATAGCCTCGGAAACTTCGGCAGCCTTGCCCAAGCCGTAGCCAACAGTGCCCTTGCCGTCGCCAACAACGACCAGAGCGGAGAATTTCATAACGCGGCCGCCCTTAACGGTCTTGGAGACGCGGTTCAGGTAAACGACCTTTTCAATGAGCTCGGGAGCTTCATTCTTAGGAGTCTTTTCGTAAGCCATTTTTCTTCCTCCTTGACCTTAGAACTGCAGGCCGCCCTCGCGGGCACCCTCAGCCAGAGCAGCAACACGGCCGTGATATACATAGCCGCCGCGGTCGAATACGACCTCATTGATGCCCTTTTCCTTAGCACGCTCAGCCAGCACCAGGCCAACCTTCTTGGCAGCCTCGGCATTGCCGGTAGCACCCTCGAAAGCCTTCTCCAAAGTGTTGGCGGAGACCAGAGTTACACCGTTGACATCATCAATGAGCTGAGCATAGATGTTCGCATTGCTGCGAAAAACGTTCAGACGGGGACGCTCGGGAGTGCCGGAGACCTTGCCGCGAACGCGGATATGCCGTCTTGCGCGCATAGCTTTCTTATCGATCTTACTAACCATTTCGGCACACCTCCATTACTTCTTGCCACCGGTCTTACCAACCTTGCGGCGGATAACTTCGGTGGAGTACTTGATACCCTTGCCCTTGTAAGGCTCGGGGGGACGCTTGCCACGGACTTCTGCGGCAAACTGGCCAACGACCTGCTTGTCAACGCCGTGAACGATGATCTTATTGGGCGTGGGAACTTCTACGGTGATGCCGGGGATCTCGTCCATAATGACCTCATGGGAGTAGCCCAGACGCATAACCAGCTGAGTGCCCTTCTTCTCGCAACGGAAACCAACACCGTTGACTTCCAGCTCCTTGGAGTAGCCCTTTTCTACACCCTCAACCATATTGTTGATCAGAGTACGGGTCAAGCCGTGCAGGCTCTTGTGCAGGTGCTCCTCATCGGGGCGGTCGACGGTCAGTACATTGCCGTCCAGCTTCAAAATCATATCGGGGTGGAAGGCGTAGGTCAGGGTGCCCTTGGGACCCTTAACGGTAACCACATTGTCTTTTGCAATGTCCACCGTTACGTTTGCCGGAATAATAACCGGCTTCTTACCAATTCTAGACATTCCGCTTTCCTCCTTACCACACGAAGGCCAGGACTTCGCCGCCAATATGCTTTTGGCGAGCCTTCTTGTCGGTCATAACACCCTGGGAAGTGGAAACGATGGCGATACCCAGGCCCTTCAGGACGCGGGGCATTTCGTCAGCGCCGGCATAAACGCGCAGACCGGGCTTGGACACACGGCGAAGGCCGGTGATAACCTGCTGCTTCTTAGCCAGATACTTCAGGGTGATGTGGATAACGCCCTGGTTGCCGTTGTCTACCAGCTCAAAGGACTTGATATAGCCTTCGTCCAGCAGAATCTGGGCAATGGCCTTCTTCAAATTAGAAGCGGGCACATCCACAGTGTCGTGCTTTGCAGAATTTGCGTTCCGGATACGGGTCAGCATATCTGCTACGGGATCGGTGATTTGCATGTTGATATCCTCCTTTTAGAAGTTACGGACTTGATCCGTTGAGACCCGAAGGTATCTTGAGAATGCACTCCACTCGAGGCAGAGCCATCTTCTCAAGACTCTTCGAATCATTTTTACATTAAAAATTCAGCCGAGGTACGATTAGTTGTACCAGACCATAGTTTGTTCCGTTTACAACGGTTCGCTCTTATTCAGAGCGCTCGGGTTAATCCGCGGAAGAGATTTGACTGATATTCGGTGTGGAATGTTGACACGGATGAAGGCTTGCAGCCCGCAGGAATACTTTGTGTATTTCAAGGGGTGCAAACGCACAGCCGGGGCAACAGAACCACCGAAGACAGCAAATATCTTCAAGGGTTGACCCCAATAAATTACCAGCTGGCCTTGCGGACGCCGGGGATCTGGCCCTTGTAAGCCAGCTCACGGAAGCAGATACGGCATACGCCGTAATCACGCAGGTAAGCGTGGGGTCTGCCGCAGATCTTGCAGCGGTTGTAGCGGCGGGTGGAGAATTTGGATCCAGCCTGCTGCTTCAGAATCATAGCCTTCTTTGCCATTGTTCGTCTCCTCCTAATTAAGCGTGGAAGGGAGCGCCGAGCTGATCCAGCAGCTCCTTGGCTTCCTCGTCGGTGGTAGCGGTGGTGCAGATGCAAATATCCATACCACGGATCTTGTCTACCTTATCGTACTCAATTTCGGGGAAGATCAGCTGCTCCTTCAGACCGAAGGCGTAGTTGCCGCGGCCGTCGAAGGAGTTGGGGTTGATGCCACGGAAGTCGCGGACACGGGGCAGCGCAACGCTGAACAAACGGTCCAGGAACTCGTACATCTTGTCGCCACGAAGAGTAACCTTCACGCCAACAGTTTCACCTTCGCGGAGCTTGAAGTTTGCAACGCTCTTACGGGCCTTGCAGGTAACAGGCTTCTGACCGGTGATGGTGGCAATATCCTTACAGATGGCCTCGATCTCCTTAGCGTTGTTCTTGCTTTCGCCGCAAGCAACGTTAACGATGACCTTATCCAGCTTGGGGATCTGCATAACGCTCTTATAGCCGAACTTCTTGTTCAGAGCAGGAGCGATCTCGGAAACATATTTTTCTTTCAGTCTGCTTGCCATAGATTAACTCCTCCTCTCTTAAATCTCGGCGCCGCACTTGCGGCAGATGCGGGTCTTCTTGTCGCCGTCAACCTTGTGGCCAACGCGGACGCCCTTACCGCACTTTTCGCAGTACAGAGCAACCTTGCAGGAGCGGATGGGGGTCTCGCGCTTTACGATGCCGCCCTGCTCACCCTGCTTGCGGGGCTTGGTGTGGCAGGTAGCCACGTTTACGCCCTCGACAACAACCTTGTTTTCGCTGGGCATAGCTACGAGAACCTTGCCCTTCTTGCCCTTGTCCTTACCGGACAGAACAATTACAGTATCATTCTTCTTAATGTTCATACCTTCGTCCCCCTTAGATGACCTCGGGTGCCAGAGACAGGATCTTCATGAAGTCCTTGTCGCGCAGCTCACGAGCCACCGGTCCAAAAATACGGGTACCGCGGGGATTGCGGTCTTCCTTGATGATAACAGCAGCGTTCTCATCAAAGCGGACGTAGGTGCCGTCCTCACGACGGACGCCCCGCTTGGTGCGGACGATAACAGCCTTAACCACATCGCCCTTCTTAACAGTGCCGCCGGGAGCAGCCTTACGAACGGAAGCAACAATCACATCGCCGATGTTACCGTATTTCCGCTTGGAGCCGCCCAGAACCCGGATGCAGTGGATTTCCTTAGCGCCGGTGTTGTCGGCAACTTTCAGGTAGCTTTCCATCTGAATCATAATCTGCCGACCTCCTTACTTAGCCTTTTCAATGATGCGGATGAGTCTCCATCTCTTGTCCTTGGACAGAGGACGGGTCTCCATAACCTCAACGGTATCGCCGATGCCGCACTCGTTGTTCTCGTCGTGTGCCTTCAGCTTGTAGGTCCGCTTCATAGTCTTCTTGTACAGAGGATGCTGCACGCTATCCTCGATTGCAACCACAATGGTCTTGTCCATCTTATCGGAGACGACCTGACCGATTCTGGTTTTACGGAATGCTCTTTGTTCAGTCATTTACGTTTCCTCCTCAGACGTTGGTCTCTTTCTCACGAATAATGGTCTTGATGCGGGCAATATCTTTCTTGACAGCCGCGATCTGCATGGGGTTGTCCAGCTGGTTCGTAGCGTGCTGCATCCGGAGCATAAACAGGTCCTTCTTCAGGTCCTGCAGCTTCTTCTCCAGGTCCTCAACGGACAGGCTGCGAATCTCTTTGATCTCTTTTGCCTTCATCTTATTCACCACCAATCTCAGTCTCTGCTTCCCGAGCGATGACGCGAGTCTTGATGGGCAGCTTGTGCTGAGCCAGACGGAGAGCTTCGCGGGCAACTTCCTCGGAAACGCCGCCGATCTCGAACATAACCTTCTGGTTCTTTACAACTGCTACCCAGCCTTCGGGAGCGCCCTTACCGGAACCCATACGGGTACCCAGGCCTTTCTTGGAGTAGGGCTTGTCGGGGAAAATCTTGATCCAGACCTTACCGCCACGCTTGGTGTAACGGGTCATAGCAATACGAGCTGCCTCGATCTGGTTGCCGGTGATCCAGCCGGGCTCCATAGCCTGGATGCCGAACTCACCGTAGGAAACCTTGTTACCACGGGTGGCAGCGCCGGTCATACGACCGCGCTGTACCTTGCGGTACTTAACTCTTTTAGGCATCAGCATTAGCGGTTTCCTCCTTCTCTGCGGTTATTGGGTCTATCACCCTGACGACGCTCGCCACCGCGACGGTCGCCGGGACGGCGGTCGCGACGCTCACGGCGCTCACGGGGAGCGGGCTCGGGAGCGGAGGTGCGGAGGGTGGAGTCCAGGACCTCGCCCTTGTAGATCCAAACCTTAACACCGATGCGGCCATAAGTGGTGGCAGCCTCAGCGAAGCCGTACTCAATGTCAGCACGGATGGTCTGCAGGGGGATGGTGCCTTCGTGATAGCTTTCGCTCCGGGCAATTTCTGCACCGCCCAGACGGCCGCCGCAAGTAACCTTGATGCCCTTGGCACCCAGGCGGGTGGCCTGCTGCATAGCCTTCTTCATTGCACGGCGGAAGGAGATACGCTTCTCCAGCTGCTGGGCAATGTTCTCAGCTACCAGCTGTGCGTTCAGGTCAGGAGAACGAACCTCAACGATGTTCAGGTTCACGCTCTTACCGAGCTTTGCTTCCATTTCCTTACGCAGGTTTTCGATTTCAGCGCCAGCCTTACCGATGACAACACCGGGGCGGGAGCAGTTGATGCTGATCTTGACCTTGCCGTTGTTACGCTCGATCTCGATCTTAGCTACGCCGGCGGCGTAGAGCTTTTCCTTCAGGTACTTACGGATGTTGTAGTCCTCGACAACAAGATCGCCGACCTTGTCCTCGCGGGCGTACCAGCGGGAATCCCAGTCCTTGATAACGCCTACCCGCAGGCCGTGGGGATTAACTTTCTGTCCCATAGCTACCTCCTTAAGCCTTCTCGCTCACACCGATGGTGATGTGAGTGGTTCTCTTCATAATCCGTACAAAACCGCGGCGGGATGCGATGCGGCCTCTCTTCAGCACGGGACCGGGGTTAGCGATCACGGTAGAGACATACAGATTGTCGGCATTCAAGCCGTGGTTGTGCTCGGCGTTAGCCACAGCGCTCTTGAGGAGCTTGGCCATAGGCTCACAAGCAGCCTTGGTGGTCTGGCTCAGGTATGCGGCAGCGGTCTTAACGTCCTTACCCCGGATCATATCGCAAACGAGCTTGACCTTACGGGGAGACATACGGACGTACTTTACGTGTGCAAATGCTTCCATTTCAGTACCTCCTTACTTGGAATTGGCGGTCTTGTTACCGGAATGACCGCGGAATGTCCGAGTGGGAACGAACTCGCCCAGCTTGTGGCCGACCATATCCTCAGTAACATAAACGGGAACGTGCTTACGGCCGTCGTGGACAGCGATGGTGTGGCCAACAAAGGAGGGGAAAATGGTGGAAGCTCTGGACCAGGTCTTGAGAACCTTCTTTTCGCCAGCCTTGTTCAGCTCCTCGACGCGCTTATACAGCTCGGGAGCTACGAAAGGGCCTTTTTTGATACTTCTGCTCATTTCATTTCCTCCTTACTTGCTGTTTCTGCGCTTGACAATGAACTTGTCAGTGCGGTTCTTGGTCTTACGGGTCTTGTAACCCAGAGCAGGCTTGCCCCAAGGCGTAACAGGACCGCTACGGCCGATGGGAGCGCGACCCTCACCACCACCGTGGGGGTGGTCATTGGGGTTCATTACGGAACCGCGGACGGTGGGACGGATACCCATATGACGGGTACGGCCGGCCTTACCGATGTGCACGTTCTCGTGATCCAGGTTACCTACCTGACCGATGCAAGCGGTGCAGTTAACGCGGATATAGCGAACTTCACCGGAGGGAAGTCTGACCTGAGCAAGGTCGCCTTCCTTAGCCATCAGCTGTGCGGCAGTACCGGCGGAACGAACCAGCTGTGCGCCGTGGCCGGGCTGCAGCTCCACATTGTGGATAACAGTACCGACGGGAATGTTGGCGATAGGCAGGCAGTTGCCGGGCTTGATGTCAGCATTGGCAGAGGAGATAACAACATCGCCAGCCTTCAGACCGTTGGGGGCCAGAATGTAGCTGAGAGTGTTGTCTTCGTAACGGATCAGCGCAATGTAAGCGCTGCGGTTGGGATCGTACTCCAGGCGCTCAACAGTAGCGGGCATATCCAGCTTCTGGCGCTTGAAGTCGATGATACGGTACTTACGCTTGTTACCGCCGCCGCGATGACGGACGGTGATATGACCGTAGCTGTTGCGACCTGCGTTCTTCTTGAGGGTCTCAACCAGGCTACGCTCAGGTTTTGCCTTCTTGTCCACACCCTCGAAGCCGGAAACAGTCATGTTACGGCGGGCAGGGGTGTAAGGCTTAAAAGTTTTAATAGCCATTTGCGTTTCGCTCCTTTATTGAGATTGGATTAGACCATACCCTCGAAGAACTCGATGGTCTTGGAATCAGCAGTCAGGGTTACGACAGCCTTCTTGTAAGCTGCGCGGCGGCCGGCGGGATAAGCACCGGTGCGCTTTACCTTACCCTGCATACGGATGGTGTTGACCTTAGCGACCTTGACACCGAAGATTTCTTCGACAGCAGCCTTGATCTCGGTCTTGTTGGCGTCGATAGCGACCTGGAAGACGTACTTCTTGTCAGCTACAGACTCCATGGACTGCTCGGTGATAACCGGTCTGAGAATTACATCATAAGCGTTCATTATGCGAATACCTCCTCGATCTTCTGGAGAGCTGCCTTGTCAACAACCAGCTTGGTAGCATTCGCAATGTCATAGACATTGATCAGGTTGGCGAAGGTGATCTCACAGCCGGGGATGTTGCGGCCGGACTTAACCACATTCTGGTCAGCCTCAGCAGTAACGACCAGGCACTTGCCGGTAGCGCCCACAGCGTTCAAAAACTTTGCGAACACTGCGGTCTTGGGAGCGTCCATCTTGATCTCGTCGATGACGATGATGTTCTGCTCGGTTGCCTTTGCGCTCAGAACAGACTTCAGAGCCAGACGGCGGGTCTTTTTGTTCAGGGTGTAGCTGTAGTCGCGGGGCTTGGGAGCAAATACGATACCGCCGTGGGTCCACTGGGGAGCACGGGTGCTGCCCTGACGGGCGCGGCCGGTACCCTTCTGCTTCCAGGGCTTTCTGCCGCCGCCGGAAACTTCAGCGCGGGTCAGAGCAGACTGTGTGCCCT